>JAQULX010000061.1 GCA_028718465.1 Dehalococcoidales bacterium
GGTGATTATTGGGGCCGGTTGTGATATAGGCCCGAATTGTTTTATCCGCGCCAGCACCGCGATCGGGGATAATTGCCACATCGGGGCAGCGGTAGAGGTTAAAAACTCCATCATCATGTCGGGGACCAAAGTCCCGCATTTAAACTATGTCGGAGACAGCATCCTGGGCGAAAGGTGCAATCTGGGCGCCGGAACCAAGGTGGCCAATTTAAGGCTGGACAAGAAGAATATCCCGGTCAATGGCGTTGATACCGGAAGGAGAAAGCTGGGTGTGGTAATGGGAGACGGGGTGGAAGTTGGTATTAATGCATCTATCAACGTGGGCACTGTGATCGGGAATGACGCTTTTATCGGCCCTGGAGCCCTGGCACACGGCAATATATCGCCCGGATCCAAAGTGTTTTGAGGGACATTATGAAACAGGCCGTTATACTGGCGGCAGGTGAAGGTTACCGGTTAAAGCCTTTCACGCTGAACAGGCCCAAGGCCATGCTCAACGTAGCCGGGAAGCCTGTTATCAGCTATGTCCTGGAAGCCCTGGCTGATAACGGCATCCGCGATATCATCATTGTGGTAGGTTATCGTAAAGAGCAGATTTTCGATTATGTCGGTGACGGCCGCGCATTCGGCGTAGAAGTCCGGTACAGAGCACAATCCAATCTTATCGGCGGGGCTAATGCCCTGGCACAGGTTAAAGGAATGACCGACAGGGAATTCCTGGTGCTGTCCGGGAACCAGTTGATCACGGCTGCTACTATTGCTCCCCTTATCGCTCAAACCGCCACAGCTTTACTGATAAAAAGGGAAAAGGACCCCTCCCGATACGGAGTTGTTTCTGTTAAAGATGGTACAGTCCTCGACATAGAAGAGAAACCGCCTTACCCGAAAAGTAATCTTATCAATGCCGGCGTCTATGCGTTAAACGATAATATCTTTACCTATACAGAGACCGAGCTTTCTCTTCCGGACGTAGTAAATAAAATGCTGGAAAACGGAGAAACGGTCAAAGCCGTTGAGACCGATCAGGTCTGGCTGGATGTGGTTTATCCGTGGGACATCCTGCGTTTAAATTCAATCATTCTCCAGGGGATACAGGCCTGTCATAATGGGGTTATAGAAACCGGAGTCCATTTAAGGGGACGGGTAAACGTCGGAAAGGATACCATTATACGCTCCAATACCTATATTGTGGGACCGGTTTTGATAGGCAAAGGGTGCGATATCGGCCCGAACGCCTGCATCTTCCCTTCTACCTGCATCGGCGATAATGTGGTCGTTTCGTCTTTTTCTCAAATCAAGAACAGCGTGATAGGGGATGATGTCCATTTTGCTGCCGGGATATCTATTGAGGATACTGTGGTTGATAACGGATGTATTATTGGGAGCCACTTTAACGCTTGCAGTGAGGAAACTGAAGCCAGGATCGATCTGGACCACTGCGGTGAAGAGCATCACAAGGTCAAAACAGGCGCCATGCTGGGCGCCGGATGCCGTATCGGGAACATGGTGACAGCTACCGCCGGTTCTATTATCGGCAACTACAGCCAGGTAAGCTCGCTTAAAATGGTAAGCGGATCGATTCCCGATAGGAGCCTGGTAATCTGATATGTGCGGGATCGTGGGGTACACCGGCAGCCGGGATGCTCAACCGGTTTTAATAAACAGCCTTTCCAGACTGGAATATCGCGGTTACGATTCCTGCGGTATCGCTGTATGCAGCCCCGGGAACAGCACTGACGGCAGTTTGAAAATTAAAATATACAAAGATGCTGTCAGGGTGAAGGGGTTGGAAGGTATTTTACCGCAAATGAGCGGCTATACCGGCATCGGCCACACCCGCTGGGCTACCCACGGGGCCCCCTGCCGGATAAACGCCCACCCACACTGCGACTGCACCGGCAAGATCGCCGTGGTCCATAACGGGGTTATCAGTAACTATGTGCAGCTCCGGAAGCAAATGGCCCAGGAAGGTCATGAACTCGTCTCCGATACTGATACCGAGGTAATCCCACATCTGATTGAGAAGTATTATTACAGCCAGGCCGACCAGGGTGATTATCTGGCGCTGGTAGGGAAGGGCGGGAGCCGCCTGGAAATGGCTGTAAAAAGAGCATTGCAGGATATCGAAGGCTCTTATGCCATTATCGTCATTGCGGAGGGCGAACCCGGACTGGTAGTGGCCCGCAAAGACAGTCCGTTGATCCTGGGAGTAGGCGATAGAGAAAATTTTGTGGCTTCGGACGTACCGGCAATACTGGAATATACCAACCGGGTGATTTACCTGGAAGATGGGGACGTCGGCCTGATTACTCCCGGGAGTATTAGAATCAGTCATAACGGCCGTGAAAGTATACGGCCGGAGCAGAAAATTCTCTGGACTTCCGAAGAGGCTCAAAAAGGCGGGTACGAGCATTTCATGCTCAAGGAGATATTCGAGCAGCCCCGCATAATCCGGGATACTCTGGCCGAATATCTAGCTGCTTCGAAGCCGACCTCAGTTTTCACCAGCCTGCTCAGCACCACCAGAACAGTTCTTTATTTAGCCTGTGGTACGTCTTATAATGCTGCCCTGATAGGAAAGTATGTAGCTGAAAGGCTGATAGATATCTCGGTTAAACCGGAGATAGCATCCGAATTCAATTACCGTGAAAATATCCATTATCCACCCCTTTCGGTCGGGATTACCCAGTCCGGCGAGACAGCCGATACCCTGAAAGCGATGCGCCTGTCAAAAGAGAATAAATCGACCGTAGTTGCCATTACCAATGTTGTCGGGAGCACAGCCAGCAAGTTGGCCGACTATACTCTCTATACTCGAGCCGGACCGGAAATCAGTGTGGCTGCCACTAAAAGTTTTATTGCTCAACTGGTGGCGCTGTACTGGCTGGCTTTATCCGGCGCTAATCTGGAATATCAGGTAAAAAATGATCTGAATTTGAAGTTCAGGCAACTGCCGGACAAGGTCCAGCAGGTCCTGTCGATTAAGGACACCATTGCCTCAGCAGCCGCCAGCTTATCTCATTATGAGCATATTTTCTTTATTGGCCGGATCATCAATTACCCTGTCGCAATGGAAGGAGCGTTGAAGCTCAAAGAGGTCTCTTATATTCATAGTGAAGCATATGCGGCCGGTGAGATCAAGCATGGCCCCTTTGCCTTGCTGACTAAAGAAACGCCGGTTGTAGCTATCGTGGCAAGTGATATCAGCCATGATGCAATGCTGACCAGCATCAAAGAAATCAAGGCGCGAGGTTCTCCCGTGATTGCCATCGTTGAAGAGGATGATGAAACTGTAGCGGATATGGTGGACTTCCTGATACCGGTGCCGGCTACTAACTACCTGTTCTCACCATTTGTTAATACGGTGGCGGTGCAGCTTCTGGCCTATTATGCGGCGAGGGAGCGTAATTGCCCGATCGATTTTCCCCGCAATCTTGCCAAGAGTGTTACCGTGGAATAAAGAACTGGCAGGCGGACAGATAAATGTCGAACCCCGGGCAAAAAGACGCTGGAATGCTACCAGCACAAATATATCCAGATATCCTCTCCAGCACTGCGGTTCGTAATAGCAGGCCCGGGGATATTTGCTTACTTCATAATAATGGCGGCATTCTGCACCCTGACATATCTTCAAAACCATAGCTTCTTCCAGCAAATCGCCGTCAAAGTGCTGCATTGTCTTCGCGGGCATTTAAATCGTTCTGCCCTTATTTTTAATCTAATTCGCCGGAGACCGTTTTGACATCCTTCTAATAGATGATAGGAAGATGCCAGAAATGAGTACTCATTCCGGAAAAATAAATCCGTGCAGGATTGCCCTGCACGGATTTGCGTTTTATACCAGCCTTAATACGCTGATTATTTCGTGGGATTCTCCACCTGTCCCAGGAAGAGGATGGACCCCGTGGGATTATCACGAATAAGGAAGATGAACGGGCGGTCGAGAGTGATCTCTTCAGGGTCCATGGGAGCAGAAGTGGTGCTGATGATCACTCCTGTGGCGGCTGCTGCCTCAGTTCCTTCCTCATCGACGTCGACGAAAGACTTATGAATCACATCGCTGATAAACAGGTCTTTTTTACCGTCCATGCCCGAAAAATCGGCTTCGGACTCAGAAAACGCTATAGGCATGCCCAGTTCGCCGAGCGCTTCTTTCAGACTGAATTGTGACTCAATTTTAAATCTGGGCATAGTGACTGTAACCGGGTTGGATTTCAGGCTGCCGATGATGGAGTCAAGCTGACGGCTGTCCAGGGCTGATTCAAACGACGGAAGCTGGCCTTCAGCGGGCAGTATAAGTACCATGGAAAGCTCGTTGCCGTCATAAGGCAGCTCTACCGCCTGATAGTTACTGCCTTCAGCATATTTAAAGGACTTCATTTGTTTCATCATCGGTACATTCACTGTGCTGCCGTCCAGAAGGTGGAATTGACCGTCCTTCGTGGCTTCTTTTTCAAACGGCGCGGACCAGGCGGCATTAAAGTAAATGGCATTGGTCAATACCAGCCGGGTCAGAGGGGTTATCGATCCCTGAGGCAGCAGGTCTTTGATTCTATCTTCAGTCTGATCACTGACCCACTGGTTGATCGTTTGCCGGGACTCTTCGGTGGCTTTGATGTAATCGACAATTCTCATTCCTGCCCCGTAGTTCTGCGCCAGGAGGTCAAGGTACTCTGAGCTGAATTTAAAATCTTTTTGCCCCCAGAGGGCGTTGACTACATTCAACCGGAAGCCTTCGCCGTCCTTCCCTTTGGCGCCCTGTCCGCGTTTGGCTAACTCGATATCTATGGCATTGAAAGCCGGATGCAGTTGTTCCCGGGACAGGATGAATCGCAGGGTATTTGCCATCTGTTCCTCGGTCTCACCGCGAGCCCCGCCACAGGTCATAGCCAGGGCTTCCGAGATGCTGTAGGGCGAGTAGAAGAAGTTCCCTTCCTCATCTTTGAGCAGCCGGTACAGGTTGAGGGCGAATTCATTGTTGCCGTTAACCAGGCTGGTAATATCTGCCGGGCCGGCGGCAGGCGCAGTTTCCCGCGGTTTGTTGGATTTTAATTCCGAAGCTGAGGCCGGCTGCGTGCAGGCAGCCAGTGCCAGCAACGCTATGGCCGAGACGATAAAAATAAGAATTTTTTTCATTTTTCTCTCCGGTTAAGCCGTATTTGAATTTACACCATTCTCTAATAAATATAACGTTAAAATCAAGTCGGAGTTAGCTGCATGGGGTGATTTCATTTTCTAATGAGACATTACGTCTATGGTAGCCAGGGTGGGGTCACCCACGGCCTGCTTCGTGGAGAAAGGGGATGGAGTGATGATTAAAGATTAATGATTAAGGAAGGAGAGAGGGGCCACCCCACTCTGAGATGCTTCGGGGCGCCCAGAGGGCACCCGCCATTCCGTCTCGCCTTCGGCGAGGGTATTAAGGTATTCCTCTCGAGGCCTCCAGCATGATGGGAGAGAAGGAGACCGGGTAGATTCCGGATCGAAGTCCGGAATGACAAGGGAGAGGCCTCCAGCATGATGGGAGAGGGAACGAGAGGCGGGAGTAAATTGTTCTGTCACAACTGAAGAGGGCGGGATGCGCTCTGATCCAGGGAAATTTGGAGATCTCACCGGCGATTCTGAAAAAGCAACTGTTTAAAGGGTACTGCTTGATGACTGAGGCATGCTGTGAACCCTGATCTGCCAGATTAATATCGAACTGATAATAAAATAACAAAAGCAGGCCCCCAGCATCACGGAATAGCCTGTCCCTGCGCCGAAGCTGTTGAAGAAATCAATCAGCGGGCCAATCAGTCGTGCCAGGGCCGCGCCGCCGGCCGAGGCCAGGTTAGCTATACCCAGGTATCGTCCCGCTTCTTCTTGAGGGATCAGGTCAGTCGCCAGCGCCCAGTTTGTGCTCAGGAAAGACCCAGCCGCAATGCCGATCAGGGCGCCGGCGAAAAGAATCCAGTTGTAATAGGGGAAGGAAAATATCAGGGAAATCCCCAGAGCTGCCAGCAATCCGCAGGCTGCTAAAATGGGTTTCCGGCCGATCTTATCTGACAACCTTCCGGCTGGATATACTGCCACCAGCATCGCAATGCCCACCACCGTAATCAGGTCGGCTGTGACCTTTGCCGGTTGAAAAATGCCGACCACATCCTGGAAGTAGTACAGGGCAAAAGACTGGAGAGTGGTTAAGGCCATGATAAAAAGCAAACGGGAGATGAGGAAAAGGACAAATCCGGAATTCCCTTTTAATCTGATTCGAAAACTATCGTATAGTAATGAAAGATTGAAAGGAGCGGATATACCTGTACCGGGCCTCTCCCTGACCGTCAGCACGGTTATCAGCATAGCCGCCAGTAAGACCAGCCCCAGTACTCCCAGCGACAGCCAGAACCAGGAATTGCCGGCCGGGGTTGAATGATCGCTCATGAAATTCCCGATAAGGCGGAGCAGGGCGACTCCTCCGGCGATTTCGATCAGATTTTTTATACCAGAGGCCAGTCCTCGTTTGCCGGACGGCACCAGATCGGGAATGAAAGCCTGGAACGGTCCCTGGGCAACATTCAGGCCGGCCTGTATCAGGCACCAGAAGATAAAGACGATTGCATACAGATCGGCTGACCCAAGCCCGAATAGCATAATAAGGGCGGCAATAATACCGGCTAAGATGAAGGGCTTCCGGCGCCCCCAGTGAAATCCGGAACGGTCGCTGATAGCCCCGGCAATCGGCTGGACCAGGATGGCGATCACAAGTCCGGCAAAAGTCAACAAACCCAGATAGGTGGATTTCAGATCTCCTCCGACCAGGTCCTGGATGCGAAGAGGCAAGATAATGGCATGCATGGCGTTGGCCACCGCAGCCAGGGCAAAGCCCAGTACAGTTATTTTAAAATAGTCCGTACCGCGGAAAGAGGTCTCCTCAGGCGTCTTGTTTTCCATTTCTTAAAGCATATCAAATGGGCATTGCAAATACTACTGATAAATAACCCGGCCTTACCGCCTGGCTGTCAATATGTTAGAATTAAGCCATTGAGGTCGTAATGTGAGCACTTTGCCGGTAACCCGTATTATAGATGCCAATCTAAACCGTCTGGCCGAAGGCCTTCGCATTCTGGAAGAAATATCCCGCATGATATTAAATGATACCGGGATGACCCAGAAGCTAAAGACCCTGCGCCATGACTTGGTCCGGGGCGATCTTTCGTTTAACCTGGAACTGCTCCGTTCCCGCAACTCGACTAGAGATGTGGGGTCTTCCCTGGAAGTAGAGGGAGAAGAAAAAAAGAAGGACCTGCCTCTGATAGTGATAGCCAACTCGCGCCGGGCGCAGGAGTCCCTGCGCGTTCTCGAAGAGCTGGCGAAATTACCGGAGGTTCCCGGTAAGCTGGATTCCGACAGTTTTAAAAAAGCCCGTTTTGCGCTGTATACTCTGGAGCAGGAGCTTATCTACCGGCTTTTACGCCAGGATAAAGCCAAAAGCATATCCGGGCTGTATGTCATAATAGATACCGGATTTTTAAAAGGGCGCGGCTACAGGGAAGCCGCCGAGCAGGTAATTCAGTCCGGCGCCAGGGTCATCCGGTTCTGCGATAAAATCCTGGAGAAAAAACAACTCCTGGCGGCGGCCGGGGAATTGAGGGGGCTTTGCCGCCAAAAGGGAGTCCTCTTTATTATAAATGAATATCTGGATATCGCTCTGGCTGCCGAGGCTGACGGATTGCATATCGGCCGGGAAGGTCTGCCGGTTGAAGTCGCCCGCCGCCTCCTGCCGGCCGATAAGATTCTGGGCTGTACAGCCTCTACTGTTGAAGAGGCGGCGGCAGCGGAAGCCGCCGGGGCTGATTACATCGCTGTCGGAGCAGTATATCCCGGTTTGTCCGAAAATGCACAGAAGGTGGTAGGGCTGGAAGGAGTCCGCCAGGTGCGGCGAGCCACGAAGTTCCCACTGGTGGCTACCGGAGGAATTGATGAGACCAATACCCGAGCGGTCCTGGAGGCCGGCGCCGATTCAATAGGCCTTATGAGCGCCCTATCGGATGCCCCGGATATCACTCGCGCAGCACGGGCTATAGTAGAAATAATCGAGGCAAAAAAATGAGAAAATTAACCCAAAATCTGGACAATTATGCCGATAAGATCCGATCGGACCTGGAGAAAAAAGACGCCGCCCGTGAGAAGGTCCTGCCTCTGTGCCGGGAATTGATCCGCTACGCCAGCATCACCATCCGGGCAATACACCGGCAGGAGTTCGAGGAAGCCCAAAAACTTCTCGCTGAAGGCCGCAAGGTCAGAGAAGCCCTGGAACAGGCTATTTCTAAATGTGATGAACTGCGCTATCACGGCTTCGTCAGGGACGCACAAAAAGAATATACCGAAGCCAATGCCGTGTATGCTCTGGTAAAAGGTGAACCGATTCCCGATCCGGATGTTTTAAAAGTGGATTATGCGGCTTATTTGAACGGCCTGGGAGATACCGTGGGAGAGCTTCGCCGTTATATTCTGGATAAGATGCGGCATGGAGACCTGTACCGTGGGGAAGAGATCCTTTCCGCAATGGACGACATTTATACCATCCTGGTTACCATGGACTTCCCCGATGCCATTACCGGAGGGCTGCGCCATACAACCGACCAGGTGCGGGGGATACTGGAAAAAACCCGCGGCGATATCACCCTGGCGGTACGTCAGCAAGCCCTGGAATACAAATTGAACGAGACTCAGCGGTAATAGCGGTCCAGACGAATATACGGGTTATTTTTACGTTCGGCTTCCACTGTAGTCGGCGACCCATGTCCCGGATAGATCACAGTCTCCGGCGGCAACACCATTATTTTGTTGATAATTGAGTCCAAAAGCTCTGAGCGAGTGCCGGTGCCGATACCGGATGATCCGATGCTGTTATGGAAAAGCGTATCTCCGGTAAATACCATGCCGTGGCCGTATAAACAAATTCCACCATAGGTATGGCCGGGGGTGTTAATAACCGTGAAATTGATGTCGGATACACTTACGGCATCACCTTCCTGAAGCAGCCTGTCGGCATGCATCGGCGGTCCGAAATACTGTCCCCAGAAAAACCGTCCGTCACCCTGGAGGGCTGTGGAGTCGCTTCTGTGGATGGCTACCGAAGCGCCGATTGCATGCTTGAGCTCACCGATTGCTCCAATGTGGTCGATATGCCCATGAGTAGCAACCAGGACTTTGATATCCAAACCCAGTTCTTTCACTGCTTTTAAAATACTGTTTTCCTCATCACCGGGATCAATAATCAGACCTTGCTTTGTAGCCTCGGACCCAACGATATAACAGTTGGCCCTCCATCCGCCAACTACTAACCTTTTGATAATCAAACGGACCTCCTGAATACACAGACGCTTTAATTATTATACCAGACCGGCAGCTAAAATGAACTCAGGATAAATCAGGTTCTATTGACTGTGTCCGCCGAAGGGCTATAATTAAATCACCCGGCTAAATCCGCTTAACAGTGCCCGGGGACCAGGGAGTCATTGCCGGGCCGGATAATTCAGCAGACGGAGGGCATCGATTATGCAGTCAGACTCAGGAAAGTCAATGATAGGGGGGATCCTTTCTATTGTCTCAGGTGCTATTGGGATCATTTTCGGAATCGGCCTGATAGTGTTTATAATCTTCTTCATGGGAATATTCACTGATCCGTCTTTTTCCCAGGGAGAACAACTGCCGGAGCAAATATCGGCCCTGATGATAGGAATTTATTCGGCTATGGGAGGGATCGGTATTCTTCTCAGCATCCTGGCAGTTATAGGTGGCGTATTTGCCCTCAAGAGAAGGTACTGGGGCTGGGCTCTCGCCGGGTCCATCGCCAGCACGATAATATTCTTCCCTTGCGGAATAGCCGCGATAATCCTGATCAGCCTCGCCTATCCCGAGTATTCCCAGGCCGGGACTTAGAAGGGGCTCCAGACTCGCTGCGAGGGGCAGGGTGAGCCGGGTGGGGATAAGCTGACTTCGGGATGGTATCCGGTTTATTAGGTATACTGTAATATAGAGCACTAATCCAATGATAATTTCAGGAGGCTGCTATGGACCCCAGAGCCCTTTATAAAATCGGATACGGCATGTACCTTGTCGGATCGCACAAGGGAGATAAAATTAATGCTCAGGTCGCCAATACCGTCTTCCAGATCTCGTCCGATCCGCCGACGATAGCGGTGAGTATCAATAAAAAGAATCTGACACATGAATATATTCATGTGAGCAGGGTCTTTTCAGTCTCTGTCCTGAATATTGAGACTCCACTGACTTTTATCGGACAATTCGGCTTCAAGTCCGGAAGAGACACTGATAAGTTCGCAGGCGTGAATTACAGGCCGGGAGCAAACGGCTCCCCGGTTATTCTGGATAATACGATATCGTTTCTGGAAGTCCGGGTCGATCAGGAGGTTGATGCGGGGACTCATACCATCTTTATAGGCCAGCTGACTG
>JAQULX010000062.1 GCA_028718465.1 Dehalococcoidales bacterium
GGCTCTGGGAGCCGAACTGGTGCTAACTCCGGGAGCGGAGGGCATGAAAGGGGCGATTCGCAGAGCTGAAGAGCTTTCAGCCCAGTTTCCCGGTTCATTTATACCCCAGCAATTCAATAATACTTCCAATCCGGAAATTCACCGGAAGACCACCGCACTGGAGATCTGGAATGATACCGACGGCGCGGTGGATATTTTTGTGGGAGGAGTAGGGACAGGGGGCACTATCACCGGCGTCGGTGAGGTTTTGAAAAGTAAAAAGCCAGGGGTAAAAATCGTTGCCGTAGAGCCGTTTGATTCTCCGGTGCTCTCCGGCGGGAAGCCCGGTCCCCATAAAATACAGGGCATTGGAGCCGGATTTGTTCCGCAGGTATTTAACAGGTCAGTGGTTGATGAAATCTACCAGGTAAAGAATGAAGAAGCTTTTCACGTCTCCCGGGATCTGGCCAGGATCGAAGGGCTTCTGGTGGGCATCTCATCCGGCGCTGCCGCCTTTGCCGCCACTCAGGTCGCCAGGAGGCCGGAGAATAAAGGGAAGACTATCGTGGTCTTATTACCTGATACCGGAGAAAGGTATTTATCAACCTCATTGTTCCAGCAAACTGAATGAAGCCCTCTATTCAATCTGCGGTGGCTTGCCCGAAAAATGTATCGCTGCCGCGGATTGAACAGAACCATTATAATCCAGATGGCGATTATCCGGTTTTTCCCAATCCCTCTTTACTAAAAACCCGTTTTCTCTATTCTCGTGAAGCTGATTATGTCCTGGCGGATCTCCGTTCCTGCCACCGGATAAATAACTTCCCCAGCTCAAGTACCGGGAATATGGTCGCAGACAAAGCGATTACCAGAATCCATTCTGAGAAGCTTAAGGGATAAGTATTGAAAATGCCGTTAAAGAACGGTACCTCAACAATAACCCACATCAGGACAACATTTGCAATAATAGACAGATTAAGCCATTTGTTTCTGAACATGCCGATAGCAAAGACGGACTGCTTATCCGAACGGAAATTGTAAGCCTTAAAGAACTGAATTACTACCAGGGTCAGAAAACACAGGCTCTGGGCTTCGACCATCGGTCTGCCATCGTCCAGCGCCCATTTGAAGATACCCAGGTTTACCAGGGCAGACCAGACGCCGCCCAGTGACATCAGGATAACCACTGGCCTGGTAAATATACCCTGGCCCCGGGGCCGGGGCTTTTGACTCATGATGTTCGGGTCTGCCGGGTCAACGGATAAAGCCAGGGCGGGCAGGCCGTCGGTTATCAAGTTCACCAGCAAAATCTGGACCGCAATGAGCGGTATGGCTCCCGCGGGAAGGCCGAGCAAACTGCCAAATAAAATGGCCCCCACCATCAGCAGCAGCTCACCGATATTGGATGAAAGCAGGTACATGAGGTACTTTTTAATATTATTGAAGATAACCCTTCCTTCTTCAACAGCAGCAACAATTGAAGCAAAATTATCATTGGTAAGCACCATCGCTGCCGCTTCCTTGCTCACATCTGTGCCTGTTATACCCATAGCCACGCCGATATCAGCTTTCTTTAAAGCCGGAGCATCATTCACCCCATCTCCGGTCATGGCCACCACATGCTGTTTCTTGCTGAAGGCTTCCACTACCCTTAATTTGTGGGACGGCGATACCCGGGCATAGACATCGATTTTTTCGACTCTACCGGCAAATTCATCGTCGCTGATCTGGTCCAGTTCAGACCCGGTGATAACTTCACCATCATTCAATATCCCCAGTTCTTTAGCAACGGCAGTGGCGGTAATCTTGTGGTCGCCGGTAATCATAACCGATTTTATTCCGGCCGTCCTGCACAGATTAATGGCTTCTTTAGCTTCTGCTCTTGGAGGATCAATCATTCCAGCCAGTCCCAAAAAGACCATGCCTTTCTCGACATCCTCCCTGGGATATGCTCCCGCCGGAAGCTGCTTGTAGCCTGTCCCCAGTACCCTCAGAGCTGAGCTTGCCATCTGAGCCGATACTTTCAATACCCCGGCTCTTTCATTTTCAGTAAGCGGTACCGGCTTGTTGCCCACCAGGATATGAGAGCAAGAATCCAGAATTACTTCGGGAGCACCTTTAGAATAAGCCATTCTGCCTTCCGGAGTATCGTGGATGGTAGTCATTTTCTTCCTTTCAGAAGAAAACGGAATCTCATCGACTCTGGGGTAGTATTTGTCTGCTTCTTCCCTGGATAATCCGGCTTTGGCGCCCAATACCACCAGAGCCCCCTCGGTCGGATCTCCTTTAACGTCCCAGGTTCCATCTGCCGAAACCAACCTGGTATCGTTGCATAAAACTCCTGTCTGTAGAAACTTTTGTATTGGTAGGTTCTGAGTTATATCCTGCGGCGTTCCTTCAAGGTGGAATTCCCCCTTCGGTTCATATCCCGCTCCAGTGATATCGATCAACTTTCCATCGACGAATATTTGACGTACCGTCATCTCATCCTGGGTAAGTGTTCCCGTCTTATCCGAGCAAATGACCGAGGTGCTGCCCAGGGTCTCAACCGCTGCCAGCCGGCGAATCAGAGCATGGCGTTTAACCATTCTCTGGACCCCGATGGAAAGAGAGATAACCACAACTGCCGGCAGGGCCTCAGGAACGGCAGCCACTGCCAGGCTCACTCCCCAGATAAACATCTCCAGCAGAGTATGTCCGGTCCCTATAAGCAATTGAAGCGCTACGATTAAAGCTACGATAGTCAGACAACCATAGGCAATCCACCTGCCGACTTTGGCCAGGTTCTTTTGCAGGGGGGTCACCTCTTGTTCAACTTCCTGAAGCATCGAGGCGATCTTGCCGAATTCGGTTTTCATTCCGGTCCCGGTAACGATCCCTATTCCCCTGCCATAGGTTATGGTCGTACCGCTGAATGCCATATTCTTTCTATCGCCGACTGCAATTTCAGGACCTGGAATGGCCTCTATCGTTTTTTCTACAGGGGTGGATTCACCGGTGAGAGAAGCTTCCAGTGTACTCAGATTGTGGGCTTCGACCAGTCGTAAATCGGCGGGAATTCGATCTCCTGTATTGAGGACTACTATATCTCCGGGCACTATTTCGCGGGCGGGTATTTCTACTTCTTTGCCGTCTCTGACCACTGTGGCAGTCAAAGCAGCCATTTTTTTAAGGGCAGCCAGGGACTTTTCCGAGCGGTATTCCTGAATAAAACCCAGGACCACGACAGCTATGACTATAACGAATATGACGATGGCATCGAGTATCTCCTCACCCAGGCCCTGGCCCGGCACATGCTCGATAATTCCTATTATTACGGATAGAGCGACCGCCACCAGAAGGATGATAATCAATATGCTCTTAAATTGTTCAGCTATCAGCGCCAGAACAGAGGTCTTCTTCTCCTCTCGGAGTTCATTGTATCCAAATTCTCCAAGACGTTGTTCTACTTCCGCAGACGTAAGTCCAGAACGCCGGGAACCGATCTCCCTGTAAGTTTCGTCCAAGCTAAAGTTATGCCATGGTTTTGATAAGTTCATAACTCTCTCCCTGAATTCATCTAAAGTCTTTGTAATTCTATCGAAAACCAAATAAAAAAGCGAGACCAATAACTGTTATAGTCGTTGGTCTCGCCACTATTCCCAGGTCCTATAGCGAATAGCCGGGAGGTTTCTCCGTGTTGACGGCTATTCAAACCATTATTTGGCTGGCTACTCCCCTTAATCCAGAATATTCTATCAATTAACGCCAATAAAGTCAAAGCTCCAGGGCGAGCGCATTATAATTTTTCAAGTTCAGTATTGGTCACCTGGCAGGCATTATTAAAGATAAATGCCTTTGCAGTCTGGCGAGTTGTTACGCTATTTGTGACCGTTTCAACAATCGCTGAAACTGTTACTATCACTTAAACACTCGTCTGTCTCCCGCCTAATCAGGATGGCTGTAATTTCCTAACTCAAATAGCTTTAGAAATTGTGCCGGCGTCATAATATCCAAACCTGCTCTATCCCTGATAGTCTGGTTCTCCAGGAAGTGACTATCCCCGGTGATAAAATAATCCGGTTTAACGGCAATGGCGGTGGACAGGATAATGGCATCATCTGGGTGGATTTCGTTTGTCCAGCGTTGTATCGCCTCAGGAGAGGGGGCCGCTCCAACTTCTGGAGGTGCGTTTACCAGTAACCTTTTTAACGCCGGTAGAGCTTCTGGCAATTTCTCTTTTATTGTACGAATTACCTCTTCCAGCACCTGTTGCGATACAACGACACTGATGCGACCCTCGACGAAATGCTTCAGGATGGCTCCGGGCGCTCCCTGGGAAGAGTATATCCCTGAGAAGATAACATTGGTATCCAGGAAGACGCGCGGTTTAGGCTCCAGCACCGAAGCGCTCCTGTGCTACCTCCCGCCTTATCCGCCTTCCTGTCTCCTGCAACTCCTTTTCGGTGACCCCAGAACGCTTGAATGCCTGCTGTATCTCCTTCAGCGCTTCGAGGGCAACCATTCTCTTTGGTCTGGCAATAAGTATGCAGTCTTCAACGGTCACTTCCAATACGTCTCCCGGCTTAATGCCAAGTTGCTCACAGACTTTGCCTGGGAGGGTGATCTGACGCTTGGGACGGAGTATTACATCGCTCGGCTTGTTCTCTTTCATATTCAACCTCTGGTTAGATGTTAGATGTCTTACGTTAGACATCTTAATTATCTTCCACAGAGGTAGAATTGTCAATGCTATTACCGCCGTCCGGACAAAAGAGTTTGATGTTATGGAGGTTATATGTCGTCAGTACCTGATATTCGAAGATTTTGTCTGTTGAGACTAAGAAGGAGAATGCAAAAGAAAGTTGAAAGTGGAGGTTGACATAAATTATTTCTATTAGATAATAAACCGAGTATAGGAATTTTACAACATTGTTATATTGCCTTGCACAAACCACGAATGCTTTACCAAAAATAAGGATTTACGAACAGAGCAGATAATATAGGTAAAAAATTACCATAAAATGAAGCTACTATTTTAGATGTCAAAAACTGAAGAGAAAAATCCGAAGCTAAATAGGGTAATATTATTACTTTAATTGGAGTTGGGGTGGGTAGAGGGACTTGAACCCTCGATTTCCAGGGCCACAACCTGGCGTGTTAGACCACTGCACTATACCCACCATTAAGACAGGGAAAAATCCTTAGCAAAAACATTATAGCTAATTACGGGAATAGATTCAATAATTTGGAATCATAAGACAGTTTTTTTCATTTTCCCTGAAACAACCCTCACCCTGAGAGGCTCCGTGGGGACGGAATTATGATACAAGGATTAAGGAAGGCGATAAGGAAGACCGGGTAGATTCCGTGTCTAGCATGGAATGACGGAACAATGTGTAGGGGCGGGACTCGGACCCGCCCGCCAAAACCATCATCCTCCTGGATATTGACGTCCGTCAGTATGGGCGGAAAGACAGTTTTCCCGGATTCCAGATCCTGTCCCGAATGGTCTTGAAAGAACGAAATAATCCTGAACCATAAGAAAGTAGCATTATAGCGGGACTTGATATAATATTATGCTTACAGCGTCTGACCGCCAACCCGCGCGGTTGCCGTACCAAATACGATCTGGAAGAGGGAATACAGTGGGCGAATCTGTCTCAGCAGGGCAAATCAAGACTAATCGTACCCGGGGGCTGGTGATTATCAACACCGGCGAGGGTAAGGGCAAGACCACGGCGGCTTTTGGGCTGCTGTTACGCGCCTGGGGCCATGACATGAAAGTGATCATGTTGCAGTTCATTAAGAATAAAAAGGCCAATTTTGGCGAGCACCGGGCCGCCCGCCGCATCGGGGTTGAAATACTGGCCGGCGGCGCCGGCTTTGTCCGCCCGGGTGTTACAAAAGACCTGG
The DNA here is from genome assembly GCA_028718465.1 of Dehalococcoidales bacterium. The sequence goes on from JAQULX010000062.1 coordinate 5,875, forward strand.
AAAAGAGCAGGGAGATGAGCAGGGAGTTATGGGACCTGGCCAGAGAGAAGATCAACTCTGGTGACTATGACATGGTGATCCTGGACGAGCTCAGCTACCCGCTCCAGTTCGGCTGGTTGACCGTCGATGAAGTGATCGAAGCTCTCAGGCAGCGCCCGGAGAAACTGCACGTTGTGATCACCGGGAGAGCGGTCCCCGAAAAGCTGGTCGAGTATGCCGATACGGTTACCGAGATGAAAGAAATCAAGCACCATTTCCGGCAGGGCGTCCCGGCCCGGCCAGGGATTGAGTTTTAGTCCGATTTCCAAATAATAAGAGCCATAGCGATAGCCGGAACTACCAGCGGTATTGGAAAAACGACTATTGCTACTGGTCTGGCGTGGCACTGGTGATGCAGCGGCTGAAGGTTCAGCCGTTTAAAGCCGGACCGGACTATCCTCCGGAGACCACCGGGTGCCCTAAACACCCGGACGGATAGGATATTAATATAAGGAACAGACACTATGGAATCTGTGTATATCCTCATATTGGCCATGGCCGTCGACCTGACACTGGGTGAGCCGCCTAACGCCATTCATCCCGTGGCCTGGATAGGGAAAGTATCTGCATTTTTAGTAAAGATCGGGGCAGGCCGTTCCCCCGTACTCCAGTTTGTTATCGGACTGGGAACGGTAATGCTCACCTGCGCCCTCTTTGTCACCCCGGTCTATTTTGTCCTTCTTTATTTGAAGAGCTTCAATTTTATAGCTTACATAATAGTATCCGCTTTGATACTAAAAACCTGTTTTTCCTTAAAGGAATTGAGAGGGGCTGCTTTACGAATCAGGAACCTCCTGGAGGAAGACAAACAGCCAGAAGCCCGCTTCGAACTCCGGGCGCTGGTGGCGCGGAACACTGGTACGCTGGATAAAAGTCTGATGATATCGGCCACGGTGGAATCGGTCGCTGAAAATAGCTGCGATAGTTTTTTCGCTCCGCTTTTCTATTACCTGCTCCTGGGTGTTCCCGGAGCAATAGCCTACCGTGTTATCAATACGCTGGACGCGATGATAGGCTATCACGGTGAATATGAATACCTGGGGAAATTTGCCGCCCGTCTGGATACAGTGGTCAACTATATCCCCGCGCGCATCGCCGCGCTGCTCCTGGTAGCATCCGCCGGGATATCCCGGCGAAGCGCCTCCTCCGCCTGGCGCATTATGCTTCGCGACCGGAAAAAGACCGAGAGCCCCAATGCGGGATGGACGATGAGCGCCATGGCCGGCGCGCTGGGAGTTCAACTGGAGAAAGTCGGCTATTATAAACTGGGTGATAACCGCGGCCCTCTGGTGATTGCCTCTATTGACGGCTCGCTGAGAATCACCCTGACAGCCGCTTTCATCTGGGGCCTGATAGTGCTTTTTACCGGAGGGATATTCTATGGTCTGGCCTAAGCCCGGTATCGAAGATCTGGTCGCTGCCAGCCACGGCGGCATAAATTACGCCGAGCTGGAAAAGCTGGGGATTTCTCCGGAAAGTATTATCGATTTCAGCGTCAGCACCAATCCCTTCGGTCCACCACCCGGCATCGAAAAGGCCTTAAGCAAGGCCTCCATCGACTGTTATCCGGATTCGGAATCCACCGAGTTCCGCAGGGCCCTGTCGGAGAAGCTGAATATTTCCCCGGATAATCTCCTGATAGGCAGCGGCTCTACCGAGCTTATCAGAATGACGGCGGCGGTCTATTTCGGTCCTTCTGACACGGTCCTGATTCCGCAGCCCACCTATGGTGAATATGAGATATCCAGCCGCCTGGTCGGGGCCAGAGTGATAAAGCAGCAAATGAAGGAGGAAACCGGCTTCCGGCTGGATGTGGTTGAGACAGCGGCGCTGGTCCGCCGGTATCGGCCAAAAGGGATATTTCTGTGTAATCCCAATAATCCTACCGGCGGGTATTTGCCGGAAAAGGAATTTCGGGAGGTTCTCTCTATTGGCGGAGACAGCCTGGTTATTCTGGACGAGGCTTATGCATCCTTCGTTTCTGAAGGCTGGTCAACCCTGGGCCTGGTCGAGCAAAATAACCTGATCGTCATCAGATCCATGACCAAAGATTACGCGCTGGCCGGCTTGCGCCTCGGTTATCTGGTCGCGGCCAAACAAGTGATATCGGCTCTCCGGAAGGTTAAGCCTCCCTGGAATGTCAGTTCTGTGGCACAGCAGGCCGGAATTCAGGCCTTGAATTCTGGAGAATATATAGAGACTTGCCGGACGCGGATACTGGAAGCCAGGCAATTTCTGGTCGAAGAACTCGAAAAAATCGGGCTTAAGCCGCTGCCGTCGCAGGCCAATTTCTTTCTGGTCAGGACGGGTGATGCTGCCCGGTTCCGCTGTGCTTTGCTTCGGAAGGGTATACTGGTTCGCGACTGCAGCTCATTTGGTTTGCCTCAATATATTCGCCTGGCGCCGCGCTCCATCGATGAATGCCGGAAGCTGATTTCCGCTATAATGGGATCGGGGGTTTTGGATCATGACAGCTAAAACGCTAATGATACAGGGTACCGCTTCTTCAGCGGGTAAAAGCATCCTGGTGACCGCTTTGTGCCGCATCTTCCGGTAGGACGGCTTCCGTGTGGCTCCATTTAAGTCCCAGAATATGGCGCTGAACTCCTTCGTTACCTCCGAAGGCGGTGAAATCGGCCGGGCCCAGGCGGTGCAGGCCGAGGCCGCAGGCATTATGCCGTCGATCCATATGAATCCGGTGCTGCTCAAGCCGGAGGCTGATTCCAGGTGTCAGGTAATTGTGCTGGGGAAAGTAATGCAGACGCTGGAGGCCAGGCGGTATTATGAATATACTCCCTTTTTGTTGAATGTGATCGAAGAATCCCTGGAGCGACTGCGTTCTGACTATGACATCATTGTTATCGAGGGCGCCGGCAGCCCGGCGGAGATAAATCTGAAGGAGCGGGAAATAGTCAATATGCGTATTGCCCGGATGGCCGATTCCCCCGTTCTTCTGGTAGGCGATATCGACCGGGGGGGAGTCTTCGCTTCCCTGGTGGGAACGTTGGAACTCCTGACCGGTGAAGAGCGTGGATTCATCAAAGGTTTCATTATCAACAAGTTTCGCGGTGACCTTGAACTGCTGAAGCCGGGGCTGGAACTATTAGAGAGCAAGGCCGGGAAACCGGTGTTTGGGGTGATTCCCTATTTTCGCGATATCAGCATTGCCCAGGAAGACTCAGTATATCTGGACGAGAGGAAAAATCAGGCGGTAGGACAGGGTCTGGATATAGCCGTTATTCGCCTGCCTCATATTTCAAACTATGACGACTTCGATCCTCTGGAAGAGTCCGGCTGCGCCGTTCGCTACATCACTGCCCGGTCCGAGATGGGGAATACGGACCTGATTGTGATTCCGGGCGCAAAAAGTACCGTCAACGACCTTATGTACCTGAGGCAGCAGGGATTAGCGGAGGCTATTGTGCAGCAGGCCAGAGCCGGCACTCCGGTGATAGGCATCTGTGGCGGATACCAGATGCTGGGCAGATTAATAAGGGACCCGTATAAGGTCGAATCGGAAAGAGAATCCGTTGAAGGGCTGGGCTTGCTGGATATGGAGACGGTCTTTGAAAAGGACAAGACCACCACTCAGGTTAAAGCCAGGGTGATTACTGATGAAGGCCTGCTGGCCGGGCTGAAAGGGATGGATGTAAACGGTTATGAGATACATATGGGGCGGTCCACTCTCCAAAACGAGAAGCCGGCCTTTGAGGTAGTGGAAACACCGGAAGGGAAAATCAGCTATTTCGACGGGGCGGTGAGCGCAGACTACCCGGTTTTCGGCAGTTATCTTCATGGATTATTTCATAACGCCGGTTTTACCCGTGCTCTATTGGGCCGGATCAGGCAGCGCCGCGGGCTCCCGCCGGCTCAGACTGTTCCGGATAAAGAGAAACAATATGATGCTCTGGCAGACCTTGTGAGGCAGAATCTGAATATGCCGGCAGTGTATAAAATTATCGATGGCGTTTATAAAGCTGACCGGATTTGTTAAAATAGCCTTGTTGTAAACAACCGTGCCCAAACCACTACGGTTCTTATTACCGATCGCTTCTTATCAGGGAAACCAGTTCAAGATGTCCATTGGGCGCAATACTCCTCCGAACCTGCCGAAGCAGATTATTCCCAAAGACCTGATATACGAAGCTATTTTAATCCCGCCTTTGACCTGGTACGGCAATACCCTCTCCCAGTCGCCCCTGGAGGACCAGTTCACCAAATATACTTATTCGGTGGAGGGCTGTTCGGAGGTGTACATGATCTGGACGGATACCCCCTGCTGGATCACCTGCTGGAATTGATACCAATACCTGCATCAAGGCTTTACGCAGTCCCAGGATCGAGTTTATCCTGGCCCAGCATCCCTGGATGGAGAACGACTGCCTGTTTGCCAATATTATCCTGCCGGTGAATACCAAGCTGGAAGAAGAGGATATCG
>JAQULX010000063.1 GCA_028718465.1 Dehalococcoidales bacterium
CTGAGTTTCGAAACACGCGCGCCGCTCCAGCAGTTCGAGGGGCAGGTAAAAAGAATGGAAGGAGGAGGCTTTACCAGGCCTCTAGCCGGAATGAGCCTGTTGCTCGGAGTAGACGCTGGCTCTACCACCACTAAAGCGATACTATTTGACTGTAAGAACAGGGAGCCGGTGGCCGGCTGCTACCTGCGTACACACGGCAATCCCGTCCAGGCTACCTCACAATGCCTGGCAGAGTTAAAAAAGCAACTGGATGAAGCCGGAGTGGCGGATGACTCTTGCCGCGTAATCCAGGCTGCTGTTACCGGCTCAGGGCGGGACCTGGTATCGGTCTATCTGGATAACTGCCTGTCTTTCAACGAAATCCTGGCACACGCCCGCGCTGCTCGTGAGGCGGCCGCTGATGTGGATACTCTCTTTGAAATCGGCGGGCAGGATGCCAAGTTCGTAGCCCTTCAATCCGGCATTCCTGTAGACTACTCAATGAACGACGGTTGTTCGGCAGGCACAGGAAGCTTTCTGGAAGAGGCCGCCTCTTCTGATATGCAGGTTGCGATTGACGAAATAGGAATTCAGGCCCTGAATGCTCAGAAACCTATCGCCTTCGGAGAGCGTTGTGCCGCATTCATCAACTCGGAAGTCCGGTCAGCGTTGCAGCAGGGAGCACCCCGGTCCGATGTCCTGGCAGGCCTGGTTTACTCGATTACCGATAATTACCTTTCGAGAGTTGTCGGGGCACGGAATATCGGGAATGTTATTTTACTCCAGGGCGGCGTGGCCTTGAATCCTGCGCTGGCCACAGCTATGGCCGCCCGGACGGGGAGAGACATACGGGTGCCGCCGCATCCGGAATTGGCGGGCTGTGTTGGCTCGGCACTGATGGCGCTGGACCTGCTCGGCAGAGGGCTGGCCGAAGAACTGGACAGGAGGCTCGATTCCTTCGGCAACATGCAGATGGAAATTAGAAAGATCATCCGGTGTCAAGGCTGTGATAATCATTGCGAGATCAAACAGATAGCCCTGAACGATAAAATATATCCCTTCGGGGGCTTGTGCGCCAAATGGGAAATGCTGCGCCGCCCCAGGTCTTTACGCCATAAAGAAGGCCCGGACATGGTAAGCCTGAGATATGAGATGATGTTTCGCACCTTTGCTCCAGTAAAGCCGGAGGACCCGCGGGGAAGGATAGGGCTTCCTCTTGCCTTGAGTACATATGAGCTTTATCCGTTTTATGCCCGTTTGCTCTCAGAGTTAGGCTATGAAGTAGTGCTTTCACGTCCCGGTCAGGGTGAACGGCGAACCTATGCACCGACCTGTTACCCCGGGGAAATACTCCATGCCGCCGTCGATGACCTGTTCAAGCAGGGTGTTGATTATATCTTTCTTCCCTATCTCCGTGAATTCTCGATACCCGGGGGGCATGAGCATGCCTATTCCTGTTCTGAGGTTCAGGATGTTCCCGGCGTGATCAAGACCATTTTCGAGAAAGAAGTTGATAGGTTGTTGACTCCCGAGATAGGGCTTTCCGACCACCTGCTGGCTGCCACCGAAAAAGAAATATTATTAATGTCGGAGAAGCTGGGCATATCCAAAACACGGGCGCGGAAAGCGCTCACCGCTGCCCTGGAATACCAGGAAAAGTTCGAAATAACCTATCGCGAGGCGGTTGAGGCCGGGTTGAAGGAATTGGAAGGCCCCGTGGTAGTGCTGGTGGGCAGGCCCTATGCGGCTTTTTCGCCCGAGGTCAATCTGTCCATACCGCGAAAGATCACCAGCCGGGGTTTTAACGTAGTTCCGGCTGACGGACTGCCGTTTATGCCTTCTCCCAACGAGCGCGATGTCTGGCATTTTACCCAGCTTACCCGCTCGGCTGTCAACTATGCCCGTCAACATGAAGAATACTATGTATGTGCCCTCTCCTGTTTTTCCTGTAGCCCGGATGCGATTGCCTTTCACCGGCTGAGGCATGACCTGGAAGGTGCGCCTTACTGCTTCCTGGAGATAGATTCCCACACTGCCCATGCGGGCATTGAGACGCGCATTGGCGCTTTCCTCGACATCATTGAAGAGCGCCGCCGTAGAACGCTTACCGGTTCTATCTCTATGCAGTCTCCGGCCAAACAGGCGCGGCTTGAGGCGAGCGGAGGCAAGGTTCACATTGTGGACTCATCAGGGGAACGTTTTGGGCTGGACGACCGTAGAGTATTGCATGTCCTCCTGGCTGACCTCCCATATATCACTTCACAGATGTTTGCCAATCTTTACGGCACCCTCGGATGGAAATCAATGACGACGCCGGACATGACCTTTGAAACGCTCCAGAAGGCGCGCAGAGTATGCTCGGGCAGGGAGTGCCTGCCTTTCCTGGCAATGATGGGAAAGGTTATTCATCATCTGGAAACAAGGCCTGACGGTGAATTCACTGTATTTCATTTGCTCGACCAGGAAGGGCCCTGCCAGAACGGCAACTGGCATGATGCCCTGCCGATGGTGGTTGAACGGCTCGGTAAAAGTGATGCCGTCGGCGCCTGGCCAACTCTCAAGAATAACTATCTTGGGGGAGGCGACCGGGCGGCGCTTATAATGGTAGCCGCCTGCATTGCCGGAGACTTGTTGAGTGAGGCCCACAGTTCCCTGCGGTGCCTGGCAGTGGACCAGAAGGCAGCAATGTCTCTTTATGACGAACTCGAAAATGAACTGCTGGAGGCCGGTAAGAGCGGACTGCTTGCCACCGAGAAACAATTGCGCACTATATCCCGGCGGCTGGCCGAAGTGCCTCTTCGCGCTTCTCCAATGCAATGGCCCAGGGTGCTGCTTTTCGGTGGCATCAACCGTATCTTCGTAGATGAGCCGGTCCGTGACTTTTTCGAAAATCGCGGTATACTGGCGAAAACAAATGATATCTCCGAGTTCATTTCGCTGCTCGAGTTTGAGTGGATAAAGCGTTCCGGTTTTGCCCACGGGCACATCTATCCCGAAGGCCATTATTCAGTTATTACCATACTGGGCGACCTCATGCGGCCCGTAGTGCGGGACAGTACCCGGAGGGCAATGCGGGCCCGGATGCACTGCCAGGTAATGGAAATGCTGGAAAAGCGCTGGAGGGGAATCATGGCGGAATCCGGCCTGCTTTTTACCCCTCACGTTCCATTCAAGAAGCTTGCTCAGCAGGGCCATAGAAAAGTATCCTGTAACAGCCAGACCGAAGCAACGTACACGTTGGGTCGGTATTTCAGCGCCCTTAATACCGGTACTTTCGACGGCTATGTTAACATCGGAGCTTTTAACTGTGTGCCTTCCAATACCGCATCTGCCGTTATCAATGTCATGAGCAAACATATTGATATCCCATATGCTATGGTTGAGGCTGATGGTACTGCGCTTACGGCCAGTCAGGTGAGGCAGCTGGAAACAGTGGCTGCCCAGTGCCTGCGGAATCGTAATATAAAGTAGACTGTTCTCAAATAGCGGGTCGAAATGGTTTAACAACCGGATTTGCGAGAAGTCATATTCCGGTTATTGGGGACTGATTATTTACTTATCTCTCAGTGAGCAGCTATATGTAACGCAATAAATACATCCTGGCTTCAGCGTGTAGGGGCGTTCTGTGACCCCCGCCCAAAAAATCCTCCCCTCTGTCACCCTGGAGGAGCCTCTCACCCTAATACCATTCCTTAACTTCGCCGCCGCGAACATCAGATAGCGTGAGACCCTTCAGGGTGCCCGAAGGGTCTCAGGGATGGGGGACTCGATACCCTGGCGTTACCCGCCCACCAAAACCTTTATTCCCCTCCCCATCCCAGACCTCCAACTTGCTCCGCCGCAGGCCTCCGTCAATTACAGATCGACAATAATTTCATGCGCTTCATATAAATGAGCGTTTGTAGCTCTGCCGCCGGATGATCGACATCTCACCTGTTGGCTTCTTATTTGGAATGATCGCCGGCAAAATGATCGGCAAAAGCACTCAACTCTACTGCTACTGAATCTCCTGACATTGGCGCACCGTGCCCGGATGCCAGCACACGCGGTTTGAGGCCGGCTAGCACAGCGACGGATCTCTTTGCCGCTTCCTTATTCCAGGTGGAGTACCACGGTGGCCCGGAAATCCCTTGTCTTTTGACCCGTAAACTCCATAGAAGAAATCCCGGGAAAGAGTTCAGGTCGGCTGTTACGATGGCATCACCTGTTATCAGGACCCGGTCGCCGGGACGGAACAGGGCAACGTGGCCCGGCGTATGACCCGGCGTAGGAATGCACTCCCAGTCTTCCAGACCTGGAACAGTATCGTCAGGATCAAATCCCTGCACAACACCTTTGAGACTCGATTTCGAGAGTATCGACTCAACCCGCTGTCGCGGCATCAAGCGTAGCAGCGGGAGGATGATCCGGCGGTCGAGCGGGTTGGCATACTTTTCGACAGTCGAAATATCTCCAATGGCTGTGAGGGGCAATTCGTCGGGATGCACGTAGACCGGGCAGCCCCATATCCGTGCCAGTTCTCGCGCTGATCCTGCATGGTCAGGGTGGTCGTGCGTCAACAGAATCGAAACTGGCGGCGTGTTCGCTCCGAACAGCGACTCTGCTGATTTCTGAATCAACCGGCCGCAATTTTCCGATGCGGCATCGATCAAGACCCAGGATGCTTCAGTCCGTACGAAATAAACATTGGACCGGCTAATACCTTTGCCTGCTTCAATGTAATACAAACCTGATGCGATCTCCCGGCATATTCCGGGATCGGATTTGTTCGACAAAGTATCTCTTCCTGTATTTTGGATGACTCTGATAAATCCAATTATAAGACCGCCATATCTGCGGCACAAGCGAAATAAAAAAGGCACCTGCCATTTCCAGGTGCCTTTTTTACCATACTAAATTATCAATTATTTCAATCGTCGAAAGCCTGGCTTACCTTCCAGACCTCCCAGACCTTACCAACCAGGGCTGGCGATGGTTTTAAGGTAGGCTTACCCGGTTTCCATCCGGAAGGAGTTGCTTCGGTACCTTTTGAATTACGTACAAGCTGGAAAGCCTTAATCTGCCTGATAGATTCACTGACATTGCGACCTACCGAAGGAGTGAGAACTTCAAAACCTTGAATAATGCCGTCGGGATCAATAATGAACCTGCCCCGTGTTTCCACCCCGCTGTCATCGTCATAGATGCCGTACATTTTACCGATACTGCCATCTTGGTCGGACAGCATCGCGAAGGGAATGTCTTTGTTGATCATTTTCGAAAGCTCATTATCATTCCACATCTTGTGTACGTAAATGCTGTCAACGCTACAGGATAGTACTTCTACACCCAGTTCCTGGAGTTCGGCATGTTTTTCAGCAACTGCTGAAATCTCAGTCGCTCAGACAAAGGTGAAATCGCCTGGATAGAAACATAGCAAAACCCATTTCCCCTTATATTCAGAAAGGCTTGTGTTCATAAATTTACCGTTGTAATAGGCTGAGGCTGTAAAATCAGGGGCCGGCTTACCGACCTTTACCATAGTTTTTCCCTCCTTCACATTGACTTCTGGAGTAGCTGTGTCAGCTTGTACGGCAGGTTTCTTAATAGCTGGTCTTTGGCATCCCGGTTTGAATTCTTCAGGCATATGCTCACCTCCTCTAATACATCTTATTTTACCACTTTCTCGTGAGCTTTTGGGAGAATTACACCTATTTCAAACGCGAAAGTCCTGTCATTATATGTTCATAATTTTCCTGAAAAGTGTCCGCCTGTATTCAGCTTACCCCGGCATCTCAAATGTGGTGGTATAGTCATTTACGTTAAGAGTGTAGGTGGTGCCCGCCGTAAAATCGCTGCCGAGGTTCAGGTTTTTCTCGAAGAAGTTGTATATCGCTGGACATGATGTGTCTTTCGGCTTCTGTACCGTTACCTCGATATTAATTGTGTCACCTTCCCGGGTCACTGCGGCATCGTTAAAGGCGGTGCAGCCGTCCCTCAGCCCGCCTTTGATATAAACTCCCACCTGTACAGGGAAAGATTCCATGAAGCGAACGTCTACCTCGTGTATAGGCGCCGGGCTTATCTCTATCTCATCGAGCATTTGCTGCTTTACCATATCCCACTTCTCATCCATAACGGCGCTCTTTACCTCGCCCTGCTCGACAGAAATTATCGCCTCATGCGGAGTTATCACTTCAGCGAGCATTTGCCCGGTCCTGTCGCCGTAGCCTGCATGGGCGCTTTCGAAACTGAAGACGAATTGCCGGGAATTTTCAATGTCGGGATAAAGGGTTTCCACCAGTTCCAGGCTCACCTGGTTGCCGTCAAATTTAAACGTCGGGCTGTTGCGGACAAATTCCTCAGCCAGCTTCCGGCTTCCTTCCTCGGTCAGATAGGATGGACAGGTCTTGATGTTGGGCCAGGGACCGGCATTGCCTGTGCGCCCGGTGCCGACCCATAGCGTGGTAACCATGGTTGCCCGCTGTGGGATAACAACACACAGACCAAGTGGTCCTTCGAAATTTTCCGGGAACTCAATGGAAATCTGTTCTTGCGTCTCAAGGCCCACCGGAATATTGAATTTTTCATGGGCGATTTCTTTAATTACCTCTTCCTGGTTAACCAGCAGAATGCAGTATTCACCCTGCCAGGTGCCGTCACCGGAGTGGTTGTTGATTTTCAGTAAGAATTCCGACTGCTCTCCGGGCTTGTGTCCGGCGCTATTGCCGCTGATGCTGAACATCTTTCCCTCTTTGCCCATGTCCCATGTGCTGGTGAAAGGGTCGGGCGGGATTTCCTGATTTGTGGGTGTTTGCTGACATCCTGCTATGAGCAGTGTCGATATCAGCAGCAGCGCAATTAAACTTGTTTGGATAGTTTTTGTTTTTATCATGTGGGCCTCCTGCGTTAATCATCCAGTTATTAAAACGCCTGAGATGGCGTTTGGTTAGCTCCGTTGGGAAACAATCATTACACCCTGTTTAGAGCAGCCGCTTTTTGCTCTATACAAAGATTAGACATAATGAAATCGGGCATTAGCCTAAGGTAAAATAGAAGGTTGCTCCTTTACCATTTTCACCTTCTGCCCAAACCTTGCCGCCATGGCGGTTAATAATTCTCTGGACCGTAGCCAGACCGACACCTGTGCCCGGAAACTCTGAAGTGGAATGAAGTCTCTGGAAGGGTTGAAACAATTTTTCGGCATAGTCCATATTAAAGCCTGCTCCGTTGTCCCTGACAAAATAGATAGAATCTTTGCCTTCTGCCTTGATGCCGAATTCTATCAAAGCTCCCTCGCGTTTTCCGGTGAATTTAAAGGCGTTTTCCAGTAAATTTTCCAGGGCTAATTTAAGCAGGTTCCTGTCGCCCTGGACCTCTATTCCCGGGGTAATCTTGAAGTCCGCTTTTCGCTCCGGTTGTGCGCGCTTAAGGTCGGCGGCTGCCTCTTCAGCCAGCAGGCTCAAATTAACCTTCCGGGTTTCTATCGCGGTGCGGGTGATCCTCGAAAGCGTTAAAATGTCTTCAATTAGCCGGGACATGACTTTGCTGGAATTGCAAATACGCTCAAGATAATCTTTTCCCTGGACGTCCAGTTTGTCGGAATAATCTTCCAGTAATATATTGCTGAATCCATCAATACTCCGGAGCGGCGCCCGCAGGTCATGAGAGACGGTGTAGCTGAAGGATTCGAGTTCTTTATTAATAGCTTCGAGTTCCCGGGTATAGTGCCGCAGAGATTCCTCTGCCTGCTTACGGTCTGTAATATCTCGGGCCACATGGATAGACCCGGTGGTCTTACCCTGCTTATCATGTATAGGCGTGGTGCTGACCAGGAAATCCCCTCCCAGCCGGGGTTCATGCACGTCAGTGATATGCTCCTTGCCGTCCTGGCAGGTGAGGGAATGGGGGCAGAAATCCGGTGGGGAGGAAAGCCCGTGGATAACCTGGAAACAATACAATCCTGCACATTTCTCCGGGGGCACCCTAAGCCGGTCAGCCATCGCTTTATTAGCCCGGATAATTCGATGCTGGCAGTCCAGTATTGCGATCAAATCCGGAACGGAATTGAAGGTTAACTCCCATTCCTCTTTGGATTTGAGTATCGCTTCTTCAGCCCGCTTGCGCTCAGAAGCGTAAACTAAAGAACGCCGCAGTATCTCACTATCCACCTTGCCCTTAACCAGGTAATCCTGAACGCCGAGACGCATCGCCTGGACTGCCAGTTCAGTATCATCAGTTGAGGTCATAACTACAATCGGCAAATGAGAAAACTGCTCTTGCAGACAGGTTACTGTTTCCAGTCCCCGGCTGTCCGGCAAATTCATATCCAGTAAAATGATATCTATTGACTGAGACTCCATGAGACGCAAACCTGACTCGAGTTTATCTGAAACATAAATCTGGAATTGAGTTCCTGTTTCTTTGAGGATCTCCTGAATTAACCGTACGTCCCCGGGATTATCTTCGATAAGGAGAATTTTCATGATCGCTCCTGTTTAAACAGAGTCCGCTGATACTAATGGCTGGGCTGGTTTTTCAGGTGTCATGACTCGATCTGAGGTGGATCCAGAGGCAGCCTGACCCTTACGGCAGTTCCTTGACCGGATTGCGATTCTATTTTCAGGTCGGCTCCGATAAATTGGGCCCTCTCTTGCATGCTCATTAATCCCAGACTGCCTTTAAGAGCGGATTTGGTCCGCGCAGTCTCTATATCAAATCCGGTTCCATTGTCCATTATCATCATTTCCATGGCATCGTCTTCGAATTTAAGACTGATAATAGCCTTACTGGCTTGAGCATGTTTACGGACATTGTTCAGGGCTTCCTGGGCAATTCTGAAGAATCCCAGCTTTACTTCTTCTGAAATTTCCAGTTCCGTTCCCTCGACATTTACTTCAATGGCTATTTGCTTCAAATTATTGATGTCCTCGGAGATTTGCTCTAAAGCTGCTTGCAGCCCCAGGTGCTCTAAAATCGCCGGACGAAGTTCATGGCTGAAGCGGCGGACATCATCCACTGCTCGGGCAGCATCTTTTTCCAGGCAGGCAAGCTTTTCCAGGACCTCGGGAGATTGAATTTTCCCGGAGTGCAGAAGCGCTTCGAGTTCAAGTTTGAGTATGGATAGATACTGGCCAGTATCATCATGCAGTTCATAAGCTATACGTTTTCTTTCTTCTTCCTGGACCTGGACTATCTTGCGGGCGTACTGTTTAAGCTGTTTGTTGGCTTGGACCAGTTCCTGAGTCCGCTCTTCCACCAGGATCTCCAGCTCTTTTCTGGCCCTGGCCAGGGCTTTCTCTGTTTTTTTACGCTCAATAGCATATAGCAGAGAGCGCTCCAAAAACTTGCAATCGACCTGCCCCTTCACCAGGTAGTCCTGCGCCCCCTGATTGACTGCCTGAACGCCCAGCAGTTCATCATCAGAAGAAGTCATTATTACGATGGGAAGATGCTTGAATTGAACATGCAGTTTATTCAGAGTCTCCAGACCTTGACTATCGGGCAAACCCAGGTCCAGGAGTACCACATCGACCTCATGGTGTGTTAAAAACTCCAGACCTGGCTCCAGCATTTCCTTGATATCAATTCTATAGTCTTGAGATGCTTCTTTTAGCATCTCTTGAACGAGCCTGGCATCCCCGGGATTGTCTTCAATAAGCAGGATTCTCATTATGCTATGACTCCCTTTGTTTATGAACTCTGGCTATCGAGATATCACAAGATATCACAAGGCAGTTTTGAGCAAATATACGCTAAAAACTTGTTATTCTTTATTTCGGGGGAAGCTTCACAATTGTCAGCCAGAATTCCTCAATTGTTTTGGTTATCTCCATAAACTGGTTGAAATCAAGCGGCTTGGTCACATAGCAATTGGCGTAATTATTATAGCATCTCAGGATGTCCTCTTCAGCTCGGGACACCGTCAATACTACCACCGGGATTCGCTTCAAGTTCTCATCAGTTTTTACTTCGGCCAGCACTTCGCGCCCGCTTTTACGAGGCAAATTGAGGTCCAGGAGAATCAGGTCCGGTCGGGGAACTCCGGAATATTTGCCTTGTTGGCGAAGAAACGCCATAGCTTCGACGCCGTCCTCAACTATAAAAAGCTGGTTCTTGATCTTGCTTTCCTTCAGTGCCTCCTGGGCCAGTCGAACATCGCCGGGATTGTCCTCTACCAGTAAGATATCAATTGCCTTGCCTTGAAAATTATCCATTACGACTCCTTTGTGAAACCGGTATTTGGAAGTAAAACGTGGAGCCTTCGCCGGGTCTGGATTCAACCCGGATTCGCCCTCCGTGACGCTCCAGGATTCTTTTACAGATAGCCAAACC
>JAQULX010000064.1 GCA_028718465.1 Dehalococcoidales bacterium
ATTAACCTGAACTTGAAAGGTGTAATGTATTGTACCAGGGCAGTGCTTCCTCAAATGTTAGCCCGTAAAAGTGGGAAGATCGTCAATATATCCTCATGTGCCTCCAAGCTGAGCTCACCTTCAGCCAGCACTTATGCTGCTGCCAAGACCGGTATTATTGGCTTCACCCGATCTCTGGCAGGCGAGGTCGCTCGCGCCGGAATCAACGTCAATGCGGTTTCCCCCGGTTTAACTATGACCAATTTCATAAAGAATATTGATACGGAAAAATTAAAATTTTTCCAATCCATGATACCGACCGGAAAGGTTAATACGGTTCAGGATGTTGCCAATATGGTGGTATTTCTAGCCTCCGATGTTTCTGCTAATATCGTGGGACAGAATTTCAGCGTGGACGGCGGACTGACCATGAATTAATGTTTATAGAAAACTCGCCCAATTGTGAATGTAATGCTCATTCATATGTTTTATGAAGTGTATTTTTTGGGGAAATCTCTTTCTCAAAAGGTTACTTAAATATATCGGAATATTGTTGAGTTTTTAAATAAGGGGTAAATTAAATGGCAAAATATCTGTTTATTGCTCAATGCGATTGCATCGATGCTGCCCGAGAAAAAGAGGTTATCGAGTGGCTGGATAACGTTCATATTCCGGATGTATTGGCAACTCCCGGTATCGTTCGAGCTGAGCGATACGTAAATATTAATTTTGATGATAATAAGCGTCCCAAATATGTGGCAATGTATGAAGTTGAAACTGATGATATTAAAAAATTCGAAGCTTCACTTCATAAAACACTGGGAAATATCCAAGCTACAGGGCGAGTATTGAAATTTGCTGTTCCTGAGCGTGCTTATCCATTTGCGACACCTTTTTATCAAAAGGTTAAAACTTTCAAGAAATCTTCTGATAAATAATACTGACCACATGGTATATATCAGAAATTAATCATAATATTTTATTAAGAGAGGCAATATTAACAAATTCCTTGACTAGTATTGGATTTGTACTTTCGAACCAAGAGTACTCAATATTTTAAGATTCAGCAATGTTAATTATTCACAAGATTATTGTTTTAAGAAAATATATCTATAAAAATTGAGATGAAAGGAATATAGATGTGTCTCAGGAGCAACAAATCCTTTTTGAGAAACTGTCTCAAATGGCGATCAAGAGCTTTGCCAGGAGACATCTCACTGCCCACTATGTCTTAAATAAAGCAGCGGCCGTCTCTAAAATCTTAGAGCTAGTTCCCGAAGGGGCTTCCGTCGGAGCTGGTGAGTCGGTGACCTTGAATCAGATTGGGATTTTCTCGGCTCTTAGCAAGCGATGTAAGAATGAAGTCATTTATCCCTTTGAGCGGGACGCGCAGGGTTATTTGATGATCAGTCAGTTACAGAGTGATGAGATGATGCGGAAGGCCATGCTCGCTGATGTCTTTCTCTCAGGTACGAATGCTCTTACTTTGGATGGTAAACTAGTTAATATGGATGGTCTGGGTAATCGAGTGGCTCCCCTGTTCTTTGGTCCCCGTAAGGTCATCATCGTGGTTAGTGCCAATAAGATCGTGAAGGATGTGGATGCGGCTTTGGAGAGAATCAAGAGAGTGTGTGCTCCCCTGAATTCTCTCCGGCATGGCATGCAGCACCATGATACTGAATTTCTGGAGCTGCCCTGTGCTAAAACGGGAGTCTGTGTTGACTGTAGTAAACCTCAGAGAATGTGTAACTTCATCTCTATTATTGAGGGTGAATCCCATTGGACCGCTGGTCGCTTGAATATACTTATCGTTGGTGAACAGTTGGGTATATAACCCCAACAATGTTTTTAAGAGAAACGATCGTTTTGTGAATGATACAGGACTTTCGCGATTGAAATCTTAACAATAGAATAGCGCCCAGGTCATGAAAGCCGGTATTTGCGATAAAAAAACCTGCGATTATCTCGTTGTGAAGTTACCCATACAAAAGCAAAAGTGTGATCCGGATTCATAAATCAATTTGTTATCTGCCAGTCAAAATCAATTCTCTGGCGTTGAATTAAGCAAGGTAGCTCCAGAACCTTTCACAATTTTTGTGTAATTCTCCAGGAGTAATTTCCCCAGAATAATCTGTTGTTGTCCACCCCACCCGCCGGGTTTGGGGGTTTGACTATAAGCGAAATTGGGGGTAAAATCTCACAGTTAACCATATGAAAAACGAGATTCTCAAGATCGCGAAATTACACCCGTCGCTGCGGAATAATCAAATTTATGGCGTTCAATCCGAGATGTGATAAAAATAAAAGCCCGTATTTTAATATAGGTTATAGGGTCTTTGGACCGGCTCTTACAATTTTTACACACAAGACAGCTTTAGAGGCGCAAAAAGAAGGCCTGGATGTATTATTCTTTATTGCCAGAGACGGATATGTCTTTAAAAAAATATATGATATTCTGCGTCCCTATATTTTCTCAGGGTTATGCGGAATGCCGCCGAAATCCAGATATCTGTGCGTCAGCCGGAGGACCGTCAAGGGGGCTTCGCTGCAGAATTTGACGACCAGCCAGTTTAAGGATTATCTCCATGGGGCTCAAATCTCAAGTGCATCTTTATATATGGTATTACAGGAGCATGGATTGGAGCCTGCTGAATTCGAGAACATAGTGAAACAACACGACCTGGAAATGAACACCCCCATCTATGGTTCTGAAGCAGATGAGCGACTCTCGCCTTTGTTCAGCAATCCTGAATTCCAGGACACTGTCAAAGATCAAACAAAAGCAGCCAAAATGAAGTTAAAGGAGTATCTGGTATATGCCGGTTTTTTCGGCGCAGGAAAGGTAGCTTACCTGGACGGCCAGGGTGAGGGATCAAGCCCCTGGAATCTGGAACAGACGTTCAAAGATGACCCCGACTTTCCCGATGTGTCAGCCTTTTATTTTAACCTGTATAACCACGGCAATAATATCGATTCGGCTCATATCAGAGGAATCGCCAGCGACTGGCGTTCGGATGTCAACCACGAAGGAGCCCTGTTTCTGGTTTTCGGAACTCTCATTGAGATTCTAACACATCCAAACCACGGGGTGACTATATCATATAAAAAATTAAAAGATGGAAGCGGAAGAATTGTCCCTGTCTTTCACCGGACTCCCCTGGAGACGCAGTACGCCCTCAGATCGGATATAATTGCCGGAATACTCACTTATGCCCGGGATTATGCCCGGCATTACGATCTGCATCCCATGAATTGCTTGGACCTCTGGAAAAAACAAATAAAAGATATCAAACGATGGGTAGCGTATCCGCCCAAACGAGATATTTTCTATTTAAAAAATTTTATTATTTCCAATCCAAACCTTAAAACTGCGAACAGTTTTCTGGTAAACGGGATAAAAAGGGGCGATTATTCAAGGCCCAAAAGACTACTGACCAAAATTGCCACTTCATGCTGGCCTCAGGCTGAACTGACAACCGCGGTAATGCCCGCCATGCTTTGTTTTTTTTACAATACCCTGACAACCCGGCAGTGTTACAGACTTACCTCTTTTTTATGGAAGAAATTGTCCGGGGTAAGGATCACACTCACTTGACCGTGTATGCTAAATTTACATATAATTATTTATCGATACTTAATGATGACACAGGCTCTCGAAGCTATAATAAAAAGGAGCTGAGGATTGCTGAATATGTTAGATGTCAAGGATAAAATAAAATCGTTTATCGTTGATTATTTTGTGAAGGATTCCGGATTGGTGCTGGATGACGATCTCTCTTTTCTGGAGAAAGGAATAATCGATTCCACGGGTGTTATGGAACTGGTATCTTTCCTTGAAACCACTTTTGATATCAGGTTGGAAGACGAGGAGATAATACCCGACAATTTCGATTCCGTTAACAAGCTGGTAAATTTCATACACCAAAAAATGAATGGAAGCTGCCAATCATCCGCCGGTCAGTAACAACGTATGTTGATTAATGATTTTTTACAACAAAGCACCGGATCATTCCCCGACAAGATAGCTCTGGTATGCCAGGACAAGAGGCTAACCTACTCAGAGATCAGTAATGCCGCGCATTCTTTTGCCGGATCTCTGTCAGCAGATGGCTTTCAGAGACAGGAGCCGGCAGTCATATGGCTGGAAAATTCCGCCGAATCGGTAATCTCCCTCTTCGGGATTCTCGAAGCCGGAGGTTTTTTTGTTATTATAAATCCCAAAGTAAAACCCCGGAAGTTAGATTATATACTCACGGACTGCCGGGCCGGGACTTTAATTACCGACACCAGCCATTACCGGCAGATTTGCGGGGTTGACCCGGAGGGGCGCAGCCTTCAACGCATCATACTCATTGATTATGAAGTCAATGGTAAACCGGTTGAACTGACCTCCGGTACCAGACTGCTCTCTTTCAGGGAAATGACGCAGGGCAAAAAATCAAACTCGTTAAAGCCTGTCAGCATCGATGTCGACCTGGCCGCCCTGATATACACCTCCGGTTCAAGCGGCAACCCGAAGGGGGTAATGCTCAGCCATCACAATATGGTATCGGCGGTTAATTCCATAACTCAATACCTGGAAAATACCTCTGATGACATCGTCATCGACACTTTGCCGCTGTCATTTGATTATGGTTTGTACCAGGTTCTGATGACCTTTAAGTTTGGCGGCAGAGTGATCCTGGAAAAGGGCTTTATTTTCCCCGAACAGATAATAAATACCGTGATCAAAGAGCAGGTGACAGGATGGCCCATCGTACCGACCATAGCTGCTCTGCTTTGCAGACTGAAAAATATCGAAAAACGTGATTTCTCCAGGCTCAGATATCTAACCAGTACGGGACAGGTCCTGCCGACTCATCATATAGCCCGGTTAAGAGAGATTTTCCCGCAGGCCAGATTATTTTCCATGTATGGATTAACTGAATGTAAAAGGGTGTCTTACCTTCCGCCGGAAGAACTGGATAAAAAGCCCGGTTCGGTGGGAATAGCGATACCTAACACGGAAGTCTATCTGGTTGACAGCCAGGGTAAGGAAATCAACCGGGCCGGGGAAGTCGGTGAGCTTGTAGTCCGCGGTTCAACAGTGATGCAGGGATACTGGGGATTGCCTGATGAAACGAATAAAGCGCTTCGCACCGGCCGGTATCCGGGTGACCGTGTCCTTTATACCGGCGACTTGTTTAAAAAGGATGAGGAAGGTTATCTTTATTTTCTGGGCCGCAAGGATGATATTATAAAGACCTCGGGGCATATGGTAAGTCCTAACGAAGTAGAAAACGTATTATGTGAAATGGCAGATATTGTTGAGGCGGCGGTAATCGGAGTGGAGGATGAGATACTGGGACATGCTGTGAAAGCTTTTGTATGTCCGGCTGATAATTCGAGGGTCACCGAAAAGGATATTATTGGATTCTGCCTTAAACATCTTGAAGATTACGCGGTGCCCAAATATATCAACATCCAGAAGTCTTTGCCCAGGACCGATAGCGGGAAAATTCAAAAGCGTGACCTTCAATAAGTCGGAACATGGAGAGAGGGATGGAATTTCATAAAGATGTATTACGGTTGGATTGTGAGCACGAAACAGACAGGATGTGTGCTTTTATCCAGCAGCAGGCAGCGTTGGTAAAACGCGATGGTGTAGTTATCGGACTGAGCGGTGGAGTTGATTCAGCCGTTGCTTCCTCACTCTGTGTGAAAGCCCTGGGGAAAACCAGGGTATTGGGCCTGATTTTACCCGAAAAAGAGTCCAGTCCTGTTTCACAGGAATATGCCCTTAAACAGGCCCGGCAATGCGGGATGGACACCGTTATTGAGGATATTACTCTGGCACTGGAAGGTGTGGGGGCTTATCAAAGGAGAGATAAAGCGATCAGGGAGATATTTCCGGAATACAACGACCGGTATAAATCAAAGCTGGTGCTTCCTCCGGACCTTCTCACGAAGGATACTTTTAATTTTTTCAGTTTAAAAATAAAAGACGAGGCCGGCAATATCCGGACTTTCAGGCTCAATAATAAAAGTTCTCGCGAAATCCTGGCTGCGGCCAACACCAAACAAATTACTCGCATGATGTATCTCAACTACTATGCCGAAAAATACAACTATATTGTTTGCGGGACAACCAACCGGAGTGAATATATTCAAGGATTTTTTGTTAAGTATGGTGACGGCGGAGTGGACATCGAGCCGATAAACCACCTGTACAAAACGCAGGTTTACCAGGTTGCCGATTATATCGGAGTGATTCCGGAGATTATAAAAAGGCCGCCAAGCCCGGATACTTTTACTTTCGAAGTTACGGATGAGGAAATGCATTTCCGCTTGCCTTATGATATACTTGACATGTTCTTATTCGCCTGGGAAAACAATTGCCCGGCTGCCAAGGTAAGCGCGGTGATGAATATAACTGAAGACCAGGTTGCCAGGGTTTTCAGGGATATTACCTCCAAATATAAAGCGACCGGTTATTTACGTCTTCCGCCTCAAAATCTGTTGAATGCGCTGTAATGCCTCGATAATTCTGCCGTTACGGCGGCATACCCGGACAGCATCGTTGATTGTCCGGTTATTAATATAATATATGGAATCAAGCAGAGACAATTCGGATTCCTGAAGATATTGTCCTGTGGAAGGAGATCATAATATATGGCTGATGGAAATTCTGGAAAGTCCGGGGTAATCTGCAGCAAATGCGTTTTACCGGATTCTTTCCCGGGTATTCATTTTGACGGCAACGGCGTATGTAATTATTGCCTGGATCATATAAAGACATCCCATCAACAGGACAATAAAGCAGAGTACAGCCGCAGATTCGATGAGCTGGTTGAAAAATACAGGGGAAAATCCGGCTATGACGTACTGAGCTGCTTCAGCGGCGGAAAAGACAGCACCTATACACTGTCGCTATTGAAAGAAAAATACCGGCTGAATGTCCTGGCTTTTTCTTTTGACAACGGATTTCTACCCGAACAGACGATGACCAACATTCGAAACGTTGTTGAAAAATTGGGAGTAGACCTGATTCTGCTAAAACCCCGGTTTGATATCCTGGCGAAGATATTTCGTCATTGCGCACAGAACAACGTCTACCCGCCCAAGGCGCTGGAGAGGTCCAGCTCTATATGCACATCCTGCATGGGGATATTGAAATACAGTGCGCTCAAAATGGCTATCGAAAAGAATATTCCGTTTATAGCTTACGGCTGGTCTCCCGGCCAGGCCCCTATGAAATCTTCCATTTTAAAAAATAACCCTTCCATGATAAAAATAATGCAAAAAGCCCTTTATGATCCGCTCGCCGATATTTCAGGAAGTGAAATAAGAGCCTATTTTCTTGAGGACAAGTATTTCAATGGACAGTATGATTTTCCATATAATATTAATCCGCTGTCTTTTCTGGATTACGATATAGATGCGATCTATCAGAGTATCAAGCGTTTTGGCTGGGAAAAGCCCGAAGAAGTTGATGCTAATTCAACGAATTGTCTTCTCAATTCGTATGCCAATTATATACACAAGCAAAGGTTGGTCTATCATCCGTATGCATTCGAACTGGCAAACCTTGTCCGGTCCGGGTACATGGACCGCGAAACAGCCTTAAAAAGGCTGCGCCAGGAGGAAGCTCCCTCAACAATAGATAAGGTCAGGGAAAAAATCGACAACGGTTAGCAATATCCGGAGGGTCCAGGCGGCTGTGGTGCCTGCCCTGCTTACAGACGATAGTGCCGCTGGTCCAGCTTTGGATCAGGCGGCTCCTGTCTCTTCGAGTCAATCTCCTCGTTCCAGATTGCGATGTTTTTCTCCCTGTATTTCAGGGTTGAACCGATTACTCTTGCAGGCACCCCGATAGCGATGCTGTCAGGCGGTATATCGGAGATTACCACTGACCCCGCTCCGATTATCGAGTTCTTGCCGATGTGTACTTTGGGGAGTATCTGGGCATTGGCGCCGATAATACAGTTGTCGTCAATCACAATCGGGCCGGTGATCCTGATGTTGGCGATTTCGTCTCTCATGATCCAGGCGCCTCCGTCGTGAGTATGCAGCAGTACTCCCTGGGCAATGAATACATGATTGCCGATTGTAATCAACTGGGCGTCGAACCATTCCGATCGAACATCGATGCGGCAGTTTTCCCCTATCCTGGCTCCTTGCTTCCTGTAATATTCGGCTATGTTATATTCGTTATATCTGCAAGCCAGGTATAATCTTTTGAAAAAGTCTGAAATTGACTGGGACAAATTACCCATTTCTTGAACCGTTGCCTTTATTGCTATCCGCCAGGGACACGCTCCTTATATCATAACGATGTACTGATGTTTATACCATATATTAAATCAAAAAATTCAATTATACAACACTTTGCCCTGCAAGGGAGTTCATTTTCCAGCGGATGTGCAGCGCCGGTCCTGCTCAACCGGCGCTGCTTCAATTTCACCTCCTTGATTTCGAACTGCTTTGACAGTCAACTATCCTCAGTCTATAATCTTCTTATTACCGGATTCGCTTATACGCGAAAATCGTGAGTATGAAAATAATAGGTTTGTTTCATAATGAAAATATTGGTTGTATCCAGATATTTCTACCCCAGTCTGGGCGGAGGAGAAATAGTCTTATGGCAAATCCTCAGCGGACTGGCTCAAAAAGGCCATCAGGTATTTGTCGTAACATCACAGGTACCTGGTTCTCCCGATCATGAAATTATTAATGGAATAGAAATTTTCCGGCCTTTCGATAGCGCCAGATCATTTGTCAGAGGTCTGTTTTTCTCCATAAAGCTGTTTTCTTACCTCAAGAATTTTTTGAAAAAGAACCCTGTTGATATCGTCATGAATGGCGCTTACAGTTGTACCATACCGGCTGCCTGGGCCGCGCGCAGGATGAAAATCCCCTCAATAACATATGTGACGTATTACTTTGGGAAAAACTGGTTTAAACTGGTAAATCCCTTATCTGCCGCAATTAACTATGTGGTCCCGGCTATCACGCTTTACCTTTCCCGGAGTGATGTCATTTGCTGTCCCAGTAAGACGGTAAGCGAGCAGGTCAGCCGCTATTCCAAATCAAAAACAGTAGTAATACCGAGCCCCATAGATACCGACGAGATACAGCGCGTAAAAGACAGCGTTACCGCTACAGCTATGAGAATGCGTCTGGGAATAAATCCGGACGAGCAATTTCTGGTTTTTGTAGGAAGGCTGAGCCCCGAAAAAAATATCCTGAATCTGTTAAAGACCTTGAATATCTCGGACCTGCGGTATCAGTTGTATATTGTCGGTGAAGGCCCCGAAAGAAATAAAATAGAAAGTCTGATCGATCGCTTGAAACTGGATGATAGAGTTAAACTGATGGGAAGGAAGAGCCATGAGGAAACACTGGCTTTTATGAAGGCCTGCGATGCATTGTTGCTGCCTTCAAAAACCGAGGTTTTTCCTACCGTAGTCCTGGAAGCGTTAACCCTGGAAAAACCCGTAATAGCCACCAGAGTTGGCGGCGTCTCGGAAATGCAGTCCGACAACCTTCATCTTATTGACAGGCTTAAGGAGATTAACAGCATTTTATTGAACGGCCTGGAGGCCAAACCTGATCCGCTCACGATTAAAAGGTATTCCCTGGGAAATATTGTGTCTTCCTTCGAGGGCCTGTTCAAAATTACTTTAAACAACTAGCCTGCTTGAAAAATATTCCTGTGATAGAGAACGCCAATGGATAAAAAGAGAAAAGATGGCACCTAGGTCTTTGCGCATCGGTCTGGTAGCGCCGGCGGTGAACGGAATAACCGGCATCTTTATTTCCAATGTAGTTAAAATTCTGCTCTCGCTAACGGATGACCTTTATCTCATCACAGCCAATGCCGGTCCGAAGACCTTTGATAAAGCCCGTGTTATTTCCGTGAGCCAGATGAGCGGCTCCAATCCCTTCTCCAGGGCTATGGCATATGCCTGGTTCCAGCTAAAAACAGCCTTCGTCCTGGCCAGAACAGCCCGTCATGTTGATTTCTTTGTCTTTTTCCTGTGCGAAGAACATTTTTTACCGATGCTTGCAGCCAGGCTGTTCCGGAAAAAAGTCGCGCTGGCGCTGGGCGGCTATACTGACCTGGAGCTCCGGCTGCAGAAAAACATATTTCACCGGCTCATGAAATGGATGCGGGAGATTGATTTCTCTTTATCTGCTAAAATACTGGTATATTC
>JAQULX010000065.1 GCA_028718465.1 Dehalococcoidales bacterium
CCATGTGCGCCATGTCGCCGGCCATAGTAATCAAGACCGTAGCTGTCTGGACAGAAAGAGCCAGACTGGGTTTTCTGAATGCCCTCATATTCGCCTCCTGGTCGATCTTTTCCATGATGGCCAGCATGACCAGTGCCACCGTACTATCGCCTTTGCTGGGTGGATGGCGGAACGTGTTTTTCCTGCTGGCTTTGCCTCTGGTCGTCATTGGTCTGCTGTGGCTCTTTACCGGACGCGAACCAAAAAGAGGCGAAGTCCCCGTAGCTCCCTCCGGGCAGGTCCCTCTGGGTGAAGCCCTGTCCAGGGTAATCCGTATCAAAGAAGTCTGGTTTATCGGGATCATCTCTCTGGCGTTTTGGGGCGCCAATAATGGGTTCCTGGGATATCTTCCTACTTATTTGCGCAATATCGGATGGTCTCCTGCCAGCGCTGATGGCGCATTTACTGCCTTTAATGCCGCTTCTCTCGTAGGCATTGTTCCCATGATTTTCCTGGCCAACAGATTAAAAGCGCACAGGGCCATGTTTTTCTTCTCGATGATGGCAGTGGTCTTAAACCTGGCTCTGATACCCCTGACAGACGGTGGAGGTGTCTGGGCAGTGATTATTATCTCCGCTTTTTTCAGAAGCGCCGCTTTGCCGCTGACCACCGTCGTCCTGTATGAGACCAGGGGGGTTGGCAATTCTTACGGCGGCACCGCCCTGGGACTGGTCACCTCTATCGGCATGATCGGTGGCTTTGCGGCCCCTCCGCTGGGAAATTCTCTGGAAAGCCTGGGCCCGGGTGCGCCGTTTTTCTTCTGGTCGGCGCTGGTGGCGGTCTCTTTGCCGCTGTTCTTTTTCATCAAGAAAAGAACGGGAATCCCGGCAGAAATTGAAGAGACCGGCCAGCTGGTCAAGAGCGGCCAGTAAGCCGGCAGGCCAGCCACATCACAAATAACCACTTCTGGAAATATTATTTTCATTTTTAATTGTACAATCTAAGCAGAGGTAGCTGTCGCCTTAGCGATAGCCGACTTGCCAGTTAGTCCGTCTGAAACAATATATTAGCATTGTCTATGGCAGAACCATTAAAGAAAGTGTCACTCTACCAACAGGGATAAATAATAAAAAAAACCGGAGCGGGGTGTATAAAAATGTACAGGAATATGCTGGTGCCACTGGATGGGTCTGAATTAGCGGAAGAAGTATTTCCTTATGCTGAAGAGCTGGCAGGCAGATTGGACCTGGATCTGTTCTTCCTCAATGTTTGCCCGCCCAATGAGACCGAGTTAGTGCCGGTACGTCAGGCATATCTGAATCAAAAGACGGAAATGGTCTGGAGCCGGATTGGTGATATTCGCACGAAAACCGGAGCGCCGGCAAACATCAAGACCGTCGGGGCAGTCGGCAAGGTGGTGGTGGGCGATCCGGCCGAGGAAATCTTGAAATTTGCGGAAGAAAACGAGATAGATATTATTTTAATGGCGACGCAGGGGCGCTCGGGAATCAGACCCTGGGCTCTCGGAAGCGTCGCCTATAAAGTGTTGCACGCCTCGAAAGTTCCTGTCTGGCTGGTCCGCAGTAGAATACCGCGAGAAACAATCTATGACAAATGGCCCCGGCGTACAATCCTGGTCCCTCTGGACCGCTCTCCATTAGCGGAATCAGCTTTGCCTCATGCTGAAGCCTTAGCCAAACAGAGGGGCCTGGAGGCAGTCGAGGTCCTGCTTTTAAATGTTTGTGATCCTGATCTCTTTCATGAGCTGGTTTATTATACCAATCCCGGATATCCTCCTGCTACACCTTTAAAATACGACGAGTATGTGAGGCATGAGATTTCCCGGGCTGTAGAGGAAAGCCGCAGGTATCTGGAGAAGGTAGCGGACAGACTGGCAGCAGCCGGAGTTAATACCAGGACGGAAGTCCTGGTTGGTAATCCTGCCGAAGAACTTATCAGGTATACCGGGCAAAACCTTTTTCAGCTTATCGTCATGACCAGTCACGGCCATTCCGGTTTTAAGCACCTGGTTTTCGGCAGCGTGGCTGAAAAAATCGTCCTCCAGGGTCGTAATCCGGTCTTTGTAATAATGGCTGAGAGCTAGGGACCTTCAATATATTGTTCCAAACGCAGCCCGGCTCCCGCTTTGTAAGGCCTTTTAAAAGCTCCCGGGTATTTCCTGCGCAGCCCTTCCAGATCAGCCGCGGCAACCTCGACCAGGAAGCCGCTGCATACCATTCCGGTCGCGTTTTTCGATGTTGTATGATGAGGAGTGATGGTATTGATGGCTCCGCCCCGGTCCAGTTCCCCGGGAACGATCGGATCGTACCTGGCCCCGTGGTCCATGTAGACCACTCCGGGCATGATTCTCTCTGTCACATAAGCACCGCCCAGGACCGCGCCTCTCTCATTAAACACCTGGATTATATCGCCGTTTTTGATTTTGCGATGTTCGGCATCTTCTGAGTGGATCCACAGCGGCTCATAGTAATAGCCGTCCGGACCCTTGATCTTGCATGTCGGTGCTTCCCTTGTCCAGGAAATATCATCGCACTGGGCATGCACTCTCCACCGGCCGTGGTTGGACATCAACAGCAGAGGATATTTTTTGGCTCTTTCGCTGGAAAGCCGGTCGTCATGCTCTTCGCTCCTCTCTATCCAGTGAGGCACAGGAGGTCTTTCCCTGTCATCGGGGAAGTGCCTGGCCAGGTTTTGAGAGTAAAACTCGACCTTGCCCGAGGGAGTCTTTAAAGGATTATTTTCAGGGTCTTCATTGAATTTAATCAGTCCGCGCGGATATTTTTTCCAATCAGGATCGGTAGGAATGACAAAATATTTCTTTTGATCCCATTCTTCAAAGCTGATTAGCTTTTGGACGCCGGAATTTTCAAATCCGAACCTGATCCAATCTTTCACAGTCCGGCCTTCACTGAATTCTTTCAACAAGCCGAATTTCTCGGCGATGATACAGGAGATCTCCCAATCGCTTTTAGCCTCGCCGACCGGCGGGATGCATTTTTCCTGGTGCATCAATATGCCGAACTGACCGTTGCCAAGGTCTGCTAAAATATCCTCCAGTTCGAATTTGGTATTCACCGGCAGGATAATATCGGCAAACAGGCAGTCGTTCTCCATCCAGGGATGCTGGGCCAGGATAAACTCTATCTTCGGGCTTCTCAGGGCTTTTATGTAGGTATTGGTATCATTCCAGCAGGTGATCCAGCAGGGAGTATCCGTCCAGATCATATGCACCTCTGAACAGCCCTCCGCCGGGTAGGTATACTTCACGAACTGGTCTTCCACATCGGCATTCAGCAAGGTCGTGCCGTACCAGCTTATCGGCGGATTCAGAATCGCATCCGGAATGAGGTTCTTGGGAATGAACTGTTTGGGATAGATCGTGCCCGGTTTTAAACCGGTCCCCATGGACATGTGCGGCACTCCGGTTCTGGTATCCCAGACTAAGGAAACGATCTCTCCCCGGGTTGTCGAACTCAGGTCCGGACGCATCGACCAGCGTGGCATAGGCATTCTGTCATGAATCTGCCACTCAAACATTTTGACCTGATGAATGCCCGGTTTGCCCAGTCCCTGCATGGCCAGGAGCAAGACTTCCAGTCGGCCTGTCTCGGTGGAGAAAGCGCCTCGGATGCCGGGACCGCCATTGCTGTGCGGCAGTGTGGTTCGTTTGGATGCCCAGTCCCGTGCCAGCGCTTTAATAGTCCATTCCGGGACACCGCATTTTCTGGAAGCCCATTCCGGGGTCTTGGGAATGCCGTCTTCTTTACCTGTTACATATTCGACGAATTTATCAAAGCCGTAGGTATGTTTGGCAACATATTCCTTGTCATACAAACCTTCCTGTATCCAGATGTAAGCGACGGCCAGACGCATAGCGGCGTCAGTATTGGGCAGGATAGGAATCCACTTGTCAGCGTGGATGGCGCAGCCGTAGTTGACATCCGGGCAGATATAGACCTGCTTGATGCCCAGTTCCGCCCACCAATAACATAACCGGCTGGCCATCTGACCGTTAAAACCCCAGGGGGTGGTTTCCGGATCTGCGCCCCAGAATAAAAGGAGCTGGGTGTTTTCGGCAATATCCAGCATGACGTTTTCGCACGGGCCCATCTGCCCCACCGGCTCCATACCCCAGACGTGCTTGGAACCCCAGTAAAAGCCTTCCCAGCTATCCGGGTTACGTGCCTGGATGGTATATCCACCCAGCATTCTCAATAACCGGGTCTCACAGCCATGAGCGGTATGAACA
The DNA here is from genome assembly GCA_028718465.1 of Dehalococcoidales bacterium. The sequence goes on from JAQULX010000065.1 coordinate 4,250, forward strand.
TTCTTGGTTTCACAATGGCCGTCTGCCTGAAGCAGCAAGCCGTAGGGACCGTATTGTTTATGAATTCTTTTAATCTCTTTGACTATAATATCAATAGCCTCATCCCAGGAGATTCTTTCGTATTTGCTCTCACCGCGCTTTTCCGTATGGCGTTCACCATCGGGATTCCAGTCTACCCTTTTCATGGGGTAGAGAATCCTGTTGGGTGAATAGACTCTCTTTTTATAGGCCAGGCTATAAGGAGGGATCAAGGTTTTCATTCCCGGCTCAAAGACCGTTTCGCGGACCTCCATCTTCCAGGGATTGAATTGCTGGGGATCATATCTCCAGTCGAAATGCAGGGGTCTGATCCTGACGATCCTGCCGTCTTTGACATCCACAATAGAGGAGTTTGAGTTGGGGGAAAAACCAATTGTCATAGGAAGGGACTGTTCCCCTGTCTTCGCAGCCGGTACTGTTTTCTCAGGGGATGCTTTTCTTTCTTTCACTTTTCCCTCCTGCCATATTTTAAGATTTTACCGGGAGCATGTCTAGAAATGTTGATTTTGATACGATATGATTATTGAGAATGCTTTGGATACCCTGTTGAAGCGTCTATCCAGTAAGGAGAATGAATGGACTACAATATCGAAGTAAAACTCCTGGCTATTACCCCTGACAGCGAAAATCTCCTGGAACGGGCGGGACGGATCTGTTATGCCAGCGAGGATAAACTGGGCACCAACGAAAAATGGCTGCAGACCAGGATCAAACAGGGGCATGAAAGCCTGATAGAACATGCCAGCGCTACCTTTTATATCAAGGCTTCCCGCGCCCTGACCCATGAACTGGTACGCCATCGCATCGCCAGTTATTCGCAGCGCAGCCAGCGCTATATAAAAGAAACGAAAGCAGACTACATAATACCCCCTGAGATCTCGGAGAATACTGACTCGGAGGCGGCGCAGGTATTCAGTCAGGCGATGTCAGCGGCTTGGAAAGCTTACCGCCTTCTTTTAAGTGAAGGAGTCAAGCCGGAAATCGCCCGCTATGTGCTGCCGAATGCCTGTGCCACGGATATAGTCTGTACCTGGAATTTCCGCGAGATCAGACACATCATTAAGACTCGCACCAGTGCGGCGGCTTTGCCGGAGATGAGAGCAGTGGCCGGCAAGATAGCCGATATTATGAGGGAGCAGTCACCGAAAGTCTTCGGGGACCTGTAAATTTATTTACTCATGTTGCGGCTTAAGTAAGTTCTGATCTCAAAGGGCAATGAGCCATGGCAGGGTCACCCTGCCCTGGCTTTACCAGAGGCGTAAGGGGAGTTATTTAATTCAGTTTTCTGATCCTGGGAGCAAAAACCAGAGCCGATATTGAAATCAGAGTAAGTATCACCGCGAATCCACCGATGGTCCACTGGGGGCTGATCTGGTCTGACAAAATGCCGGCCAGGAAAGTCCCCAGACCGCTTAATCCAAAAGTCATGACCATGAGGCTCATCACTCTGCCCATATACTGGGGTTCGGTAAGAGATTGGATGAGAGTCATTCCTGTGGTGATATGCCCGGTTTGCCCTATTCCGATAATGAATATTACCACCAGCGAGAGCGCCCAGTTGGCAGATATCGCAAAAACAAGCAGTGCCAGGCTTAATACCAGAGTGGATGCCAGATGGATTAATCCCCGCCGGGGAATGAACATGGAGGCCATTAGGATCGAGGTGAGTAAGGCCCCGGCCCCGGAGACACTCATAAATATACCCAGGCCGGTGGCGCCGACCTTCAGAATATCATCCGTGAAGATTGGAAGCAGGTTTTGAAAAGGCATAAAGAACAGTACCACGATGAAATCGAAGCTCAGTATAAACAGGATTTTATAGTTTGCTTTGATATATAGTAGACCCTGTTTGATATCATCCAGCGGATGATTATGTTTGACAGATGCCACCGGAATATTGGGAATAAAGGCTGTAAAAACAACGCCCATAAAAAATAAACCCGCCATGATGAAGTACACGAAGGCGAAACCTACCGCATCGATAAGGAAACCCGCGATCGCCGGCGAGACCAGGCGGAAGATATTCAGACCCATAGTATAGAGTGAAACGGCATTCATCAGATGAGAGCGGTCCACCAGTTCAGGGATGATAGATTGGCGGGCCGGCATGGTGAAGGCAAAGACAATCCCGGAAAAAATAGAGGTCGCCAGAAGGACCCACCAGGATTCAGGATGGGATGGAGACATATAACCGGCGAGTATGGTGAAGCCGATGATCGCCGTCACCAGGGTAGCTCCGGCTTGATTGACCTGAAGAAGGACCTTTTTCGACATCCGGTCGGCTATTAGTCCTCCAAATAAAGACAGCAGCAGCGTGGGTAATGCATTACCCAGTGCGACAACTCCCAAAATAGTGCCGGACCCGGTGATGCGGTATGCCAGAAGCGAGTTGGTAATCAATTGCATATTGAAAGCGCTCCACTGGCCTACCATGCTTAAAAAATAAAAGCTAAACCCCCGGTTTTTAAAAGAATCAAAAGTCTTGAACTTGCCTAAGAGGTTAAACAGTCTATTACCGACAGCCGGTGATCTACTTGCTGGGTTCGAAGAAGGAGAATCTTGTTGTTGCTTGTCCTTCAAGAAGGGCTCCCGGAATTGATTAATTCCATTATACTCTTAAGGTGGGCCTCCTGTTAGCGGGGATGGGATCTCTAAAAAATTCCTTTTTTGCCGGCGTCCTGTCATAAACGGACGCAGGCCACCTCATGGCCGTGGCCCATATCCTTGAGGGTAGGAATGACCTGGCTGCATTCCGGCACGGCCAGAGAACACCGCTGATGGAAGGTGCACCCACTGGGAGGATGCAGGGGGCTGGGCACTTCTCCCTGTAAGATAATCCTCTCCCGGGTCTCTTCCAGGTAGGGGTCCGGGACCGGCACCGCTGAGAGTAAAGCCCGGGTATAGGGATGCAGTGGGTTCTTATACAGTTCATCCGGAGTGGTAATCTCCACGATATGTCCCAGGTACATCACCGCGATCCGGTCACTGATATGCTTGACTACCGATAAATCATGGGCAATAAAGATATAGGTCAGACCCTTAAACCCCTCCTGTAGCTCCTGGAGGAGATTGATGATCTGGGCCTGAATAGAGACATCCAGGGCACTGATAGGCTCGTCACAGACTATCAGGGAAGGCTCGCTGGCCAGAGCCCGGGCTACCCCGATCCTCTGACGCTGGCCTCCACTGAACTCATGAGGATAGCGGTCTCCCATGGAGGGGTCCAGCCCCACCGTCCGTAGGAGTTCATCCACCCGGTTCTTGTACTCTCCCTTGGAGTGGACCTTATGATGCACGATCAGGGGTTCTCCCACAATACTGGCGGCGCTCTGGCGGGGGTCCAGGGAGCTGTAAGGGTCCTGGAAGATCAGGGAGATCTTGCTGCGGATATGTTTGATCTTCCTCTCCGGCTGAGAAGAGATATCCTCTCCTTCAAAGAGGATCTTCCCGGAGGTGGGCTGATACAGCCGGACCACGCACCGTCCGACGGTGGTCTTCCCGCAGCCGCTCTCTCCCACCAACCCCAGGGTCTCCCCTCGCTTCAGGGTAAAGGTGACTCCATCCACCGCTTTGACTTCCGCCACCTTTTTTCTCAGCAGGCCTCGAGTGACCGGGAAGTACATTTTTAAGTCCTGGACAGCCAGGATAATATTATTGCTCTGGGAGCGCACATTCTCCTCCCTGAATATCTACATAACAACGAATATACTGCTGATTGCCTACCTCTCTCAACTCCGGCCAGGGTTCTTTGCGGCACCGCTCGATCGCAAAGGGACAGCGGGGCAGGAAGGCGCAGGTGGAAGGCATGTTGATCAGGTTGGGCGGCAGTCCCTGGATAGGCTCCAGCTTGTGACAGAATTCCTCATCCAGACGGGGCACACAGCGGAGTAAGCCGATGGTATAGGGATGTCTCGGATTACGGAAGATATCCTTACAATATCCCGATTCTACAATCCGGCCGGCATACATGATATAGATCCTCTGGGCATAGCGGGCCACCACTCCCAGGTTATGGGTCACGATCACTAAAGAGCTGTGGAAACATTCTACCATGGCTTTCATGAGTTCCAGAAGCTGGGCCTGGGTGGTGACATCCAGGGCGGTGGTGGGTTCATCGGCAATCAGGATCCGGGGATTACAGGATAAGCCCATGGCGATCATGACTCTCTGACGCATCCCTCCGCTGAACTGATGGGGATAATCCCCCAGTCTGGTCTCGGCCCCGGGAATACCCACTAAACCCAGCAGTTTGATAACCCTTTTACGGGCTTCCTCGCCGCGTATTCCCATGTGTAGCTCCAACGACTCGGAGAGCTGGCGGCCGATGGTGAGGACGGGATTGAGGCTGGTCATAGGCTCCTGGAAGATCATGGCAATCCTCCCTCCCCGGATGGAACGCATCTCGGGCCCGTTAGCCGCATACTGTAAAAGGTCCTTACCCTCAAAGAGGACCTGTCCCCCCACGACCTTACCGGGAGGATTGATCAGGCGCATGATAGAAAGCTGGGTGACCGATTTACCGCAGCCGCTCTCTCCCACTACCCCGACTATTTCCTGTTCATCGATGTGGTAGGAGACATCATCCACCGCCTTCACCAGGCCGCTTTCGGTCTTGAATTGAGTCTTGAGGTTCTTGACCTCCAGTAATCTCTCCATATCCTGACTCTAATTTGTACAAGAATCTATTAATATATTCAATATATGTTAGCCCTTATCTCAGGACAAATCAAAAGTAATTGAGCCTGCTTAATAGTCCTTTAAAATGCCGATCATGATATCGGTAGCCTTATAGGCCAGGTCTCGAGGTACGGTCAAAGGCGGCATGAAACGAAAGACATTCCCATACCGGCCGCAGGGAGTCATAATCACCCCGTTATTCAGCAGTTTCATGGTTATCTCCCCACACTTGTCCGGCCCTATAGGTTCTTTAGTCTTCCTGTCAGCCACTATCTCTACCCCGATCATTAATCCGTTCCCCCGGACATCTCCGATTGATTTAACGGTCTTTGCGGCATCTATGAACTTGCCCTTGATCTCTTTACCTAATACGGTAGCCCGGCCCAGAAGGTCCATTTCTTTATCTGTAATCAGGTCAATGTTTGTCATTGATACAACACAGGACAGGGCATTGCCGGCAAACGTCCCGGGCTGCGAACCCTCTACCAGCGCTTTATTAATATCGGAATTGAAGGTGACTCCGGCCATGGGCGCATCTCCTCCCATCCCTTTCCCCCAGGTGAGCATATCCGGGACTACTCCGTTATGCTCGATGGCCCACATCTTACCTGTCCGACCGGCTCCGGACTGCACCTCATCGGCAATATATAAAGCCCCGTAGTTGTTAGCCGCCTGTTTGATCAGCTTAAAGAACTCCGGAGGCGGAACCACATAACCTCCCTCTCCTTGCTGAGACTCCACGATAACGGCGGCCATATCGTCCATCCCGGTATAGGGGGTATTCAAGAGATGGTCCACGTACTTGCCGCAGTGGATATCACAATTCGGGTAAGTCATATTAAAGGCGCAGCGATAGCAATAACCGTAAGGGATATGAGTCACTCCGGGGATTAGCGGCCCCCAACCATGACGATAGCGATAGCCGGTGGTGAGAGCAGCCGTGCCGCACCAGACTCCATGGTAAGCTCCATGGAAAGCCAGGATCTGGCTGCGCCCGGTATAATGGCGGGCAAACTTGATGGCGGTTTCGACAGCCCCGCTGCCGCTCTGGGCAAAGACCGTATGACAGTTGCCGGCAAGTCCTTCCGGCATTACACTGGAGATCTTCCTGGCCAGTTCTATCCTTTTTACGTTAGTAGAATCGGTGGTATGCATGATGATATTCATCTGGTTCCGCATGGCTTCCAGAACTCTGGGA
>JAQULX010000066.1 GCA_028718465.1 Dehalococcoidales bacterium
GGCTAATAACGGTGGAGTCCCCGACTGCAAGGTCGGGATAATACCGTGGGAAGTCAGGCAGGATATCCAAAACGAAATGTTAGGGTTTTTTCGTCATGGAAAAGGGATAGCAACAAAAGTGAAATGTTACTATTCCAAATTCTGTCTTGACCCCGTAGAACGAGATCATAGACCGGACCGAGCACGGACTATAGGAGGAATTGTCTTGTCGACCACTTCTGAACAATAGACTAAATTTATGGAAGATAACTATGAATCATAGCTTCGTTGCGTTAAAAAAAGAGGTAATCGATAGAGGTCTATGCACACTTTGCGGAACGTGCATTGGCATTTGCCCTAAAGGAAGTTTGACTCTGGCCTATGAAAACGATGAACCTCAAATTGAGCTAAATGGAATATGCTCATCCTGCGGGTTGTGCTACAAAGTCTGCCCTGGTGCGGATATTCCCATGCCAGAGCTAATGGAATTTTGTTTTAACAGAAAGCACGAGGTTAAACCAGATGATCTGGGAGTCTTTAGTTGCAGTAGTATGGGATTCGCAACCGATCACATGGTTCGTAAAGCAGGAGCGAGCGGTGGGATAGCTACCGCACTTCTTATCTATGGATTAGAAACAGGGTTAATAGACTGCGCTCTGGTTGCCGGATTCTCTAAAGAAAAGCCCTGGCAAACCGAGGCTAAAATTGCCGTCACAAAAAAAGAGCTAATAGAAGCTTCACAGTCAAAATATGCTCCTGTGGCAGTAAATGCGATGCTTAACGAAGCTATAAAGCGAGGTTTCCGCAAAATTGCCATTGTTGGTTGCCCTTGCCATATTCACGCCATAAGAAAATTGGAGTATCAAGGACTAAGGCCCGAAATCGTTGACAAAATAAAGCTTCTTCTGGGTTTGTTTTGTGGCGCACAATTCAATTTTGAAGGGACCAGGCATGTACTTGTGGAAAAATGCGGCGTTACAGACCTGGAGGATATTACCAAAATTCAGTACCGGGGTAGAAGCAATAGCGGCTGGGATTCCCGTTTTGTAGTGGAATTAGATAAGGGTGAAAGGAGAGAATTACAAAAATTCGATTTAGTCTTCGGAGGCTTAATGTTTTTCAAGAGAGATCGATGTGCTATGTGTATTGACTGGTCGGCCGAGTTGGCTGATATATCACTGGCAGATTACTGGGGACCTTCAATTAACCCTGGTGATGAGGCAAGCTACTCTTCTATATTAGTAAGGTCGAACAGGGGGATGGAATGGTATCAAGAAGCGCAAAAGGCAGGATATATACAAGTTAGGGAATCATCTCCTGAATACTTGATTAAGAGTTCTGGCTTTGAGACTAAAAAGCACGGCAATGCTTTTCATCTAAACTGGAGAAGCCGTCATGGTTGGCCTACGCCTGATTACCACTATATTCCCGATTATAGTCCCCATAAATGGTAGTTAGTCCCAGAGTAATGGCAAGATCGGAATAAACACATAATCCAAGGCGGTCTTTACCGAACTTGCGTGCAGGTTTCGGACGTAAAATCCCCATTGAAAAATGGGGATTTTTCCGATAATGGCTGAATAGATAATATGGATTCATTGATAAAACGTGAAGCCTCTATAACCAACCTTCTCAAAAATTTCAATTATCTTAAGTAAAAGCGCTATAGATCGATTGTCTGAACATTCCGGTCTGTCCAGTTTATCCAGGCTGCCGAGCCTTCGGACAGCCAGCCGGGATTTACTAACAGGCCGTGTTTCTCTTTTTCGTAACCGCGGTGTTCTTTTCTCCCTCCCACAACACAGACGGATGGATGGTATGTCTTTATGAATTCATCTATCAGGGCGCTGCCGCCGTTCCCGGATAGTTTACCGGCAGGCGGTTCGGAAAATAGTAGAACCTTCATGGTAATGGTAGAATGCCACAGGCTGCGCAGCCAGTATTCGGCTGAGGTATGTGAATATTTGATAACCGGACCGGTGGCATCTTCAGACTCGGTGGCCTGTCCCCCGAGACCCATTATAAACATATTGGATTTGGTATACGGAGCGGCATGAACGGACACAACATTGGAAAAAGTTACCTCAGCGGTTATGGCAGCTCTCATAAACTCCCCCAGCGGAGCATCCTGCTCACCCGGGATTACCAGGGATAGACAGGTGCTCTTACCCAGGATTTCAAAGCATTTTCTCACAGATTCTCTTTTGGAGGTTGCATCTGAGTCTGCTCTTGCTATTCCCCCGGCAAAAAGGATGGCGTCGGGGTTTCTGGTTTTTGCCACTTCTACCAGTTTTTTCAAATTGGTTTCGTCTCCGTTCATTCCCGCACAGGCCAGAAAGTTATTCATTTCCTCTCCTCCTCTTTAAGCAGTATAAATATATTATCCTTTAAAAAATCGCCAAATAGACGTAATGGCAAGGCTAATAGTGGGAGGTATAAGAGTATTTGCTTAGAGTCCGGCAATTGTTTCTCGAATTGTCCTGGAGTGATTTGATAAAACACCGGTAAAATATATGTACAATCGATAGGCATAAGCCGCAAGCCTGTATGGGTTAATGTTTGAACCCGATATATATGGCTCCTGCCAAACGATTTGCCAGATCATGTTGCTATTCCGGCAAGCTGAGAAAACCGGACATTTTGTTTTACGCTGAATATAGTAACATTAATATTAGGAATGGAGTATTACCGTGGGAAAAATATTGATAGAGGATGAGGAGGTATACGATGGCAATGCAGCGCTGGGAACCCTTTAAAGAAATGATGTCATTAAGGAATGCTATGGACAGGCTTCTGGAGGAAAGCTTTGTCAGTCCATCCCGCCTGTTTATGGAAAGGGAAGGCTTTGGCACGGTGCCTCTGGATGTGTATCAGACAGATAAGGAAGTGGTAGTCAAAGCCTCTCTGCCGGGATACAAACCGGAAGAAGTGGATATCTCCATTACCGGTGACGTGCTTACCATAAGAGGCGAGCATAAAGAGGAACAGGAGACTAAAGAAGAAAACTATTTTTATAAGGAACGCCGGTACGGTTCTTTCAGCCGTTCGATCCCTATCCCGGTAGAGGTAAAAAGTGAGAAGGCTGAAGCTACATTTGATAACGGGATCCTGATGCTAAAAATGCCCAAAATGGAAACCTCTAAACCCAAACAGATCAAGGTAAAAGCCGGCAAAGCCCAGCTTGAGTCCGGCAAAAAAACTACAACCGCTAAAAAATCATAAACATCGCAGGCTTCCGGGTATCTCAAGTATACCTTCGAAATAATAATTGTACCCGGAGCGAAAATAGCTGCTCTTTCCTGTTATTCTGGAGGCCTGGCCAACCTGTCTCCGGCCAGGCCGTGGAATCACTTCAACTCTTTCATGCTGGAGGCCTCGAGTGGCGAGGCTGAGGCATTTCCGGGCGGGTGACCTGTACAAACGGGCTAATCCCTGTCTCTCCGAATCCGGCTGCTCATGACAGACTACTCTGGCATTACTTATATTCGTGCCGGATTATAAAGGTTTTGAATGGGTACGAAATCAGTATTATTCTCATATTAAATACCGATATACCCGGATTCACTCTCTTCAATTCTTGAATAGTATGTTATATAGCGATAAACAATCAGGCATTTTACAGGCAGATTATAACATGCTGATAGTCTGGTAAGCGTTTCCAGGAGGCTAATTATGGAAAAAGAAGAGAGGCAGGTAATGTCCAAAGAGGAAGCCGGACGCAAAGGCGGAGCGGCCAGCACCGGCAAGGAAAGGCATTTTACACGGGAAAGCAAAGAACGACTTAAGGAAGGCGCCAGGAAAGGCGGTATGCATAGCGCCGGAACAGAAAAGCATTTCACATACGAGAGCAAAGAGCGACAGATAGCCGGCGCTAAAAAAGGCGGAGAGCACTCCCATGGCGGCGGCTGAGAAAGAGATACGCTTTATTCAAGTCCAAGCAATGTTTAAAATAATCCCGCAAACCGGGTGACCGGCATACCAGCACTTTCAGGTATAAGGATTCAAAGACCATGTTTCCTGAGGTGAGACCGGGCTGCGCTTAACGGTCAGGATATCCGCCTATAATGCTTCAGATGGGGGGAACTTCTCAATAATCCCTCCTCCGATCACCACATCTCCACGGTAAAACACCGCTGTCTGGCCGGGGGTAATGGCAAGTTGAGGTTCCTGGAATTTGACCTGCACTCTATCCGCATCCACAGGGACAACCCGGGCTTCAGCTTCTTTGTGAGATGAACGGATTTTAACGTTCAATTCAGTTGGCGCAGCTAAATTGGGAACAGCGATCCAGTTCATACCGGAAGCGATGAATTCCTGCCTGTAGATGTCCTTTTTGTCACCCACGATGATGGTATTCCGGACGGGATCTATTTCGATTACATAAAGCGGACTGGCAGCGGATATGGACAGTCCCCTGCGCTGTCCGATGGTGTAGTTCTGGATACCCTGGTGCTGACCGAGCACCTTCCCTTCCTTGTCGATAATTTTGCCCGGGCCGGAGCCGGACTGTATCACTGCGGAGTAATTGCCGGAGATGAAATTCTGGCTGTCCGGTTTATCCGCTACTGCCAGTCCCAGGCGGGCAGCGATCTGTCGTACTTCCTCCTTGTTCAGGTCGCCCAAAGGGAAAATGAGATGGCTGAGTTGTTTCTGGGAGAGAAAAGCGAGAAAATAAGACTGGTCTTTAGACCGGTCGATGGCTTTTTTCAGAAAATGGCGTTGATTATCAGCATCATACTCCACCCTGGCATAGTGCCCGCTGGCGATACAGTCAAATTCCAGGCCGATTTCACGGGCTTTCTCAATTAATGCTCCGAACTTGATCCGGTAATTGCACCGCACACAGGGATTCGGCGTTCTTCCGCAGGAATATTCCTGGCTGAAGTAGTCCAGCACAACGCTTTGATATTCCCGGGTAAGATCGATCACATGGAAAGGGATTCCCAGCTTGTCCGCCACCTGGCGGGCATCTTCAGTATCAGCTTCCTCCTCCGGCCCATAACAACCGTGATGGGGAATTTTGTCCGTTGAGGGCGGTCCGGCCCATATCTTCATAGTAGCACCGGTAACCTGGCTCCCACGCTCCCGGACCAGGGCGGCTGCCACGGAGGAATCCACACCGCCGCTCATCAGAGCTAAAATTCTGGTATTACTATCCACAGCTTACGCAACCTTTCCTTGTTGTTTCATCCCGGTTGGCCTTCATAATCTCGGATTGACCGGGTACTATTTGAGCTTGCAATGACGGGATAATAAAAGAGTTGCTTCTTCGTTCTAACCATTCTCTGTTACCTGCTACTTTAACCTCGACTCCGCGATTTGCCGGACTGCCGCCAGGGTCTGTTCGATCTCTTCCGGGGTATTAAAATAGCCGGGGCTGATACGCACTGCCCCAAACTGTCCCGGCGAGTTCTCCCTGGATAAATCCCCGGATTTTTCCGAATAAGAGATATCCCGTTTCCAGCCGGGTGGAATGGTGCCGATGGTCCTGTGAGCTTCCGGAGCACAGTGGAGTCCGGTCCTGACCTTGATATCAAACGCATGGTCGAGAACAGCGCCGACCTCAGACGGCTGATAACCCTCTATATTGAAAGAAAACCCAGGCGACTGCGGCGCCCCTTCAGGGGCTGTGTACAGCGCCACTCCGGGTATCTTTTTCAGGCCTTCAATCAAAGCCTTCATCAAAGCCTGCTCATGGGAATGGACCTTATCCTGGCCCTCGCGTAAAAGAAACCGCAGTCCCGCCCCCAGGCCGGCGATCCCCACGCCGTTCAGCGTTCCGGATTCATATTTATCCGGCAGAATTTCCGGTTGGGCTTCATATTCCGAGTTCGAGCCTGTACCGCCTTCCATTAAAGAGTCGGGATTCACCTCCGGGCTGATATATAATACACCCACTCCAGGGGGGCCCAGCGGACCTTTATGGGCGGAAAAAGCCAGCAGATCAATATTTTCCGCCTGTACATCAAGGGTAAGATGACCGGCGCTTTGAGCGGCGTCCACCAGCAAGACCAGGCGATGTTTCCGGGCGAGTCGTCCATATTCCGCAATAGGCTGGATGACGCCGTTGACATTGGAGACATGGACCATCGCGATCATTCTGGTTTGCCCGGTAATGGCAGCTTCGATATCGGCTGCGGAAGCAGCTCCGGTCAGGGGGGAAACCGGTACCCGCGTGACCCTGACTCCCTGGCGCTCCAGTTTCCAGAGAGGGCGCGCCACTGCATTGTGTTCCAGGCTGCTGGTGATAACATGGTCGCCCGGCTTCAACAGACCTTTTAGTCCGATGTTGATTGACTCGGTACAGTTCAGGGTGAAAATGACTCTTTCCCTGGCCGACGCATTGATGAAGCGGGCAATCAAAGTCCGGACTTCTTCGATGGCCTGCTTGGCAGCCATCGCCAGACTGTGGCTGCCGTGACCGGGGTTGCCTCCTTTTTCCCGGAGGAATTTCTCCATTGCCTGATAAACGATCTCCGGCTTGGGCCAGGAGGTAGCGGCATTATCCAGATAAATCATTACGGTCAGGCTCCAATATATTTAGAATAGAGCCCTCTGGCAAAAGTCTCGTCGTTGGTATTCTTGATTATAGCCCTGCCATCCGGAAAGACCATCATTTCCTGGGAATCTGTTTTAAATTGCAGCATAAAGCTATTGTATTTCACTTCCCCCAGCGGCTGCAACCGTGTTGCCAGTTCAGCTAAAGAGAAATTAACAGGGCTTGAGCTCAGCACCTGAACAGCATTTTGTCCGCAGAGTGAGGTGGTCCTGGTGCCGAATTTGCCGTCCAGGAACTCATATCGTCCCTGCCGGCAGGCCGGGCAGTTATCCGCCCGGACTATTTTAAGCTTCTGGAAGTCGCTGTGCCAGATATCAATGAGAATCAGGTCGCGGTTGACTTCCTGAGATTCCACCAGGATTTTCAAAGCCTCAGCCACCTGAAGCGAGGCGACTATCCAGGGCGCCGGATTCAAGACTCCGGCAGTATCGCAGGTGAATACCCGGCCCCCGGGATTTTCTCCAGGGACAAAACACCGGTAACAGGCGGTCTCTCCGGGAATGATATTCATAGTCATACCGGAGGAGCCGATAGCACCACCGTAGACCCAGGGAATGCCCAGTTTTAAAGCTGCATCGTTGATGAGGAGGCGGGTCTCGAAGTTGTCCAGGGCGTCCATAATTATATCAGCGCCCCGGACCAATCGCTCTATATTGGTATAGTTGACATCGGAGGCGATCCCTTCGATTTCCACCTCTGAATTGACTTTTCGGAGATACCTTTCGGCCGCAACAGCCTTGGGGATATTATCTTTGACATCCTCCTCATCGAAGAGGATTTGCCGTTGTAAGTTATGGTATTCGATAAAGTCGCGGTCAATGATCCTGATCTTGCCGATGCCGGAACGCACCAGCCCTGAGGATATCACCGACCCCAGCGCTCCGCAGCCAATCACTACGGCATAGCTTTGACCGAGTTTTTTTTGCCCTTCCGGTCCAATGGCCGGGAAAATAGTCTGCCGGGAATATCTGTTAAGCATTTAGCCTATCCCTTATATACCCTCTCCGTCGTTGAACTGCTTTTCATTGTCGCTGAATTGTTTTTCCATTTTCATCCTGGCGCAGTCCATGATGCCTGCCATGGCAGAGATCCCCGCTTTCTCTTCCAGGTTCTTTAGCCGTTCCTCTACGTTGGCTTGCTCGGTCATGATAAGGCGGATAGCCTGAGCGACGGGATCGGGCAGCTTGCCGTGTTCCAGGTCCAGGGTCGTATGGCCATTATCCACCACCCGACCGGGAATGCCTACTACAGTCTTGCCTTCCGGTACCGGTTTGATTACCACCGATCCGGAACCGATCTTGACGTCATCTTCTATGGTGATTGCCCCCAGCACTACCGCACGGCTGCCGATAACTACCCGGTTGCCTATTGTCGGATGACGTTTTTTCTTTTCCAGACTGGTCCCTCCCAGGATAACTCCGGCGTAGACCAGAACGTCATCCCCGATTTCAGTCGTTTCTCCGATCACCACTCCGGCGCCGTGATCGATAAAGAACCTTCTTCCGATTGTGGCCCCCGGATGGATCTCGATATTGGTCAGAAACCGGTTGAAAGTGGAAATCATCCTGGCCACTAAATGTATCCGATGCCGCCAGAAAAAATGAGCCATGCGGTGCAGCCAGAGAGCATGCAGGCCGGGATAGCAGAGAAGTATCTCAAGCGTACCTCGGGCAGCCGGATCTCTCTCTTTAATAGATTGTATATCTTCCCTGATACCTTTAAACATGCTGGGCTTCCTATAAATATCATGGCATTTTGTATCTGAATACGCAAGTTGCCGATCAATCATGTTTCCATAATAGACTAATGTGACAGAGATAGTCAACTATTAAGGGGAGAGGATGAATGGCGGCTTTCGCCGGTTTGATCGTGAAAGAAATAACCCTGAGGAGAAAGAGAAGGAGAAATAACCTGAGACCAGCGAAATCCGGCACCCAATCTCTAAACCCCTGTCAGACGGAGTCCGCCTTATGTCTTAATTCCTCGGCGAACAATTAACAGAGGTACACTCCGGGCGCCGGAGGCGACCAGGGTGAGGGTGCTTCAAGCCCCTCCCGAGTCCTGGCTCCTGAATCTTAAACTTCATTAATTTCTCCGGATGCCCGAAGCACCGGGAGTGGTGAAGATTAGAAGCTGGTATTTCGTTTAACGCTAGTTTAAGTTTTGCCGGCTTTGTTTTCTCAATAATGACATGAATGCCTCTTTCATGTCATTATTGGACCACGGCAGCGGCTTTTTGGGTTTGGACTTAAGCCATAGATTATTGGGCAGAAAATGCCCCAGGTTGAGTTCAAGGTCCTTTTTGAATGTGTTCCAGGTATCGTAGCGGGTGCGGATGTAAACCACTTCATCTTGCATATCGCTGCCTCACCAATATTCACTTAAGTTAACAGTAATTAACTTAACCTGATTTTAATCACTTCCATACTGGATTAAAATATTCCAATAGTACTGTATTTTATAGTACTTATGTAGTAATGGGCCTATGGTTCATCTCAAAGCATGATTATTAATCCTGGATTATCAAAAGCCTGTACCCGGATGGAACGAATAAAATGGATTCTCTCCTGCCTGGAGATGATTCGTGGGGGAGAGAATCATGATTAAAGATTAATGATTAAGGAAGGGGAGGATGAGACCGGGTAGAGTCTGTGTCAAGCACGGGATGGGACCCAGGACTTCCGGCATCACATTCTATTATCGAAATCACTTCTTGCGCTATATACGGATCATGACTCCGGGCAGGGGGTGTGGAGAGGCAACTCCGCCGTGATACGCGTCCCTTTAGCCGGAGAGGAAACAATATTCAGTTTACCGTCCAGCAACCGCACCCGTTCTCTCATACCGCTCAGGCCGGTTGACGAAACAGCATCCAGCCTCTCCGGAGAGAAACCGCGCCCTCTGTCCTCGATGCACACCCGCAAAATATCCTTTTCTACATTAATAGTCACCTCGGCAGAATCCACCTCCGCATAACGGGCGATATTGGTGAGCGCTTCCTGCACGATCCGGTAGATGGCCGTATTAATTTCCGGTGTCAGGGAGTCCTGGATTGCATTCAATCCGTCATGATAGAATTTGATCTGTATACTGGTCTGCGCTTTGAATCTTTCAAAATGCCATATCAGGGTCGGGACCAGTCCCAGGTCATCCAGCATACTGGGGCGCAATTTCAGGGACAGTTCCCGCACCTGTTTCATCAGATCACTGATCACTGTTTTGGCCTCATCGAGGTATTCATTACTGCTTTTGTCGGACTGGCGGGAAATCTGGAACAAAAGAATTCTGAGCGCGGTCAACGATTGTCCGATCTCGTCATGCAGCTCGCGGGCAATGGTGCGGCGCTCGATTTCCTGGGTTTCCACCAGCCGGCGCGACAGAGCGCGCAGTTCCTCTTCGCTTTGCCGCAGCTTGTTCTGGCTGCTGCGGATCCTGTCTTCAATATCGAACCGGTAGAGGCCCTGGCCGATTATTTCAGATATGGACTCCAGGGTATCCACTTCTTTCAAAGAGAGAGCGACTTCCTTTTATCCGCGATGTGTATCGCTCCCAGGACGGTCTCGCGGTGCCGGATAGGAACAATAACTATAGTCTGGAACCCGTTTTTGATACAGACC
>JAQULX010000067.1 GCA_028718465.1 Dehalococcoidales bacterium
GACCTGCTCGATGAAAGAACCAGCATCGGCATGAAAAAAGCAATTAGGCTGATTGTTCTGGGATGTACTGATAGGGCAGAATCACGAAGACGAATATCCGAGAGCATAGGCTGGCAGAATTGCTGGATTGATGCCGGCAATGGTTATCAATCCGGTCAGGTCCTTATTGGTAATACAACCGATAAAGCATATTTAAAGGAGTCCTTTGTTATTGACGAACATCGAGTTGTCAGGTTGCCAGCACCTTCTCTCCAGCTGCCGGCTCTCCTGATCCCGCCGTCGAAACCTGAAAAACCCCTCGAATGCGCCGAAGCAGTAGAAGATAACAGCCAATCGCCAATCATCAACCAGGCAATGGCTACTCTCATGCTAGACATTCTCTGGAAACTGCTCACAGATAAACTCACCTATATGGGCGCATATATTGACCTGGCCGCCGGCACACTGCAGTATGTCCCGGCAATGCCGGTGACGATCGCCAGGATGTTCAGTATAAAAGAAAGCGAATTGTTCCAGAACAGATGTGCGCTTGGGGCAAGGTATCGCTTATAGGAGGATACTATGATTAAAAAACGAAAACCGAAGGAATGTATTCAGGGATGTCGATGTTACGCTGACAAAAAAGTTCTATGTTTTGACTGTCAGTTCTATCGCTTTATTGACTCCGGATATGGTTATTGCATGGGGCTCCCCACAACAACAGTAGTACCATGGTGTAAAGACCCCTGTGCTCTCTATAAGAAGAAAAATGACTAAACCGGTAAATTATCGAATTAACTCTGTTACAGGTCTCGAGGGAGAACCGGGAGTGTTCTATGACTATATCCTGGCGGCCGACGGCGTGTACCTCAGGGCAAAGAATGACCTGTTGTCAGTTACCATGAATATCGCCCGTCAAGAAGTCAGAGGATTGGCGCCGCTGCAGGAGGAGATATTTCTATGCCATGGGAAAATACCTCTGCATCTTCTCAGCCTGGCGTTATCGATTCTCTGTGTTAACCCGGACATTGAACACTACATAGCTATCACATGGGAAGGTGAATATAGAATCAGAGAGACAGTTTTAGATGCCGGCAGCGCTCATGTAAACTATGAAAATCTGGACAATACAATTCTGGATCTGCATAGTCACACCGGCAGCATGCCGGCACAGTTTAGTAGCATTGATGACTTCGATGAAAGAGGTTTCAGATTTTACGCCGTCGCGGGCGATTTACGCAGTCTATTCCCCACAGTAGAAATGAGACTGGGGGTTTACGGGTACTATTTACCTGTCGAGAAAAGTGAATTATTTGTATGAAAATTACTTGATATCGAAAATATAAGAAAAGGAGGCAAACATTGGAAGGTCAAGAGAATATCATCGAAGGGGAGGCTGTTGTGAAGGATGCTGGAACAACAGCTCCGCCACCTGCCAAAGTGAGGGATGAACTGAAAATCAACATCATCATCAAGGGTGATCACATCCTCATCGGAGCGCAAGCATCTGACTGCGATCCCAGAATGACAACTCTATCCGGTAATCTTCAGACAGCACTCGAGAGAATCCCCTCTTTTGTCGAAGAATCGAACCGGCAGTGGGACGTATCAGAGCGGAATCCTAAGACCACTACTCCAGAACCGACTCCCCCAACTCCGGTACGGACCGCGACAACATCGGCAAGCAAGAAAGTTGATAAGACACCTCAGCAACCTAGCTTCTTTTAATTTCATGTTTTCACCTGCCGTCGAGGTCGACGATGGTTTTGGATCAAAATACTTTTAGGAAAGGAGCCTAAAGAATTGGATATCAGAGTAAGTAAACTCAAAGAGGTCATGGACCTGGTTAAACCGGCGGTACCTAAAAACCCTTCGGTCAAGGTAATCGCTCATCTTCATCTAGGCAACGGGAAAGCGACGGCAACTGACTTGGAAACAATGATAGTTGTCAACGTGCCTGAAGCCAATGAGCCTGTTCTGCTTCCCTATTACTCCATAGCGGATATGCTTAAATATGTCCCAGGATACGAAACCTTGCATATCGAGCAGACCGACAAAATAGTTCGCCTGACATGGCTGGAGGGCAATGCAAGTTATCCTACAGAGGAAACCGCTAACTTCCCAATCCTACCGGAATTGAAAATACGAGGTGAAGGATTACTCGACGGCGACGTTCTGGTTACAGCGGTGGCCAATGCTTTACCATACGTTGCCGAAGATGAAAAGCGGCCTATCCTGAACGGCATAACGCTGGTGCTGGGAACGCCTGTTGAGGTCGCTGCCGGCGATGGGTTCAGGATGTCTCACCAAGCAATGGGGTTATCATTCCCGCTCGAGGAGAAAGTTATTATCCCCGCTCACTCCGTGGCAATCATCGAGCACATCTTCAAGAAGACTCCCCGGACCCCGCCTTCAAATGCAGATACGTTAGTCCAGGCGATCACCTCAAAGCGGTTGCTCAGGGTGGCTCTTGTTGGCGATAACAAGATAAGAATGGACTTTGGTACGACAGCAACTATCTACATTAATCTCATCGAAGGCAATCCTCCGGAATGGCTGGCGCTTATCCCCAAGGGAGAGCCTGTACTCCAATGCCAGCTTTTCGTACCCCAGTTCGAAGCAGCCGTTAAGAGAGTCAGAGACATCGCCAAAGAAGGCAGCGGTCTTGTCCGCATGGAATTATCTGACGGACGGCTGAAATTATCTGCCAAGAAAGACGCCCAGGAAGTAAGTACCTCTGTCGGGACAATCTTATCCCAAGGTGAGCCGGGAAGAACGGCTCTCAACCAGCAATACCTTGTCGAGTACTTAAGCGGTAAACAGGGCATTGTAAGCTTTTCTAAGTACACAGACACTGGTCCTGTCGTTTTCGAGTACCAGAACGCGCCCAGGGTTCTTATCATGCCTATGGCTGATGACGTCGACAAGCCCGCTACATCCGAGACGCAATCCGAACCGGCTGAAACCGAAGAAGAGACTGAATCTTCTACGGAAGATACCCCGGAAGAAGTCGAGGAGACGGCGCCGACCGAGTAGACCAGTACCCGGGTATTGGTCTGGGGTGCTGGGGCTGGGGGGCTCCAGCACCCCTACTTTTTTAGAAATATACCATAAAAGGAGGCTCTATGAAAATAACGACTTATAGCGAATTAACCCCGGCTCAAGAACACACTCTTGATGCATTGGAAAAAGTTACAGTCCGCCCCTTTGTCACCAGAAAAACTGTAATGGCGACGATACGTACATTTCAGGCGCAGGAGATTAAAATCGAGATTGACCCCAACGGTGTTATTGTAAATGTGGGAGTGAACGATGCCGGGGCCTAATCGGAAAGATGATGCATGGATATCTGACCTGGTTGGCGCCCTCTGCGACCCCCTAATTGTCTTTCCTTCCCAATGGAGTGCCGACATCCCGGACAATCTTAAGAAACAAATCACTCTCGAACGCCTTATTATGAACATGAAAGTTTCTAAGGAAGGAAAAGGCGTGCCGGTTGGTGATTGCGAGGCTCTTGCCTATATGTTCCCGCGGACAATGGAATCACCGATGGGTTATGAATGGACTCACATATACCAGTACTGCTTCACAAAAGCCATGACTTTCATGAAAGTCGAGGTACCTCCGGACCTTCGTGTTGAATCCCTCTCTGACTACGATATGTACCAATTAGACGATTTAAAAAGATTCATCTGGGATAGACGGCTCAAGCATCGCAAAGAAAGAGAACGCGGTGAAAAACGATCTGAACAAGATAAAAATAACCAGGAAGAAAAAGAGACCCAGCCGGCTTTCTTCTAAAAGGATCACGATGTTAAATGAATTACCTGTTTTTAGGGGATATACTGTCGATTTTCGTCTCAAGGAGTTCCGCAAAATAAAACCAGGTAGGCAAGAATTTCTATCTTTTAAAAGTAACAAGGGTCGTCGTCTTCTGGAGCAATATTATAGGCTACTAAATAGATAAGGAGGTGGATATTGTCAATTTATCGAGGTTATAAATACCAGGATGCAGGGAACCTTGTGGTAACTAAAGACGGCAGGGATCTTTCCCCGAAACCATCACAAAGGTTGTGGAACCACTCCCCTGACGGATTCCAATGGGGTTACGGCGGCTCAGGACCTGCTCAGCTCGCACTAGCCTTACTTTACGACGTTACCGACAACCCCGAGCTGTCTATCAAAATGCACCAGGAATTCAAGAGGGTATTCGTCGCCGGCTGGGGAGAACAATGGGAAATTTCCACCGAGCAAATTAACTATTGGATAAAGAAAAAGGGTGGTAAAGATGACTGAAATATCAGTTAATGAAAGTTGCAAAATGGCAATCGATATTCTGCACAAGACCCATGATGGTAATGACCTTGATCCCAATCACCTGTGGATTGTTCAGGAAGCTGTTAACGGTCACCTCAATGATGATGGAATAGCTGTTTTTCAGGAGATTTACGAGAGTGCATTGAAAGGCTATACCCCGCCGTGGTTTCACGGCATCGAGAACCTATTGCGCCGGCAGACCGGTTATGTTTACTGGAAGGGTATTTTAATAGAGCATTACAGCGCTCCCTGGTGCTATTCTCCGGAAGCGAAAATTCACGCCGAGGAACTGGCGCGGCGCTGCCGGCAGCTCGAGAACGAAGGCAAGGAAATAAGTACAAAAACAGTTGTTTGGGACTGGAAATGAATATTCTGTATCTGTTAGCATTGATTGGAATTGGCAGCTGTCTTGCACAAGCTCTTAACCTGGTGATCATCATTATTCTAGCTGGTTTCCACAGGAAAACTATCCGTCTCCATTTCAACCGTCATCACGAATTCTGGCCCGAATTGATAGTTTGCTTGTTGTCTTTCGGTCTGGGGAGCTGGGGGGTTGTCTATATCTCAATGTATATTCCTCACTAATATTATTGGCAAATAGTGGATGACGACAGAACCAGAAACTATTTGTCATTTTGACTACCAAAATATTAGTAACTTTTCAGCTTCAAAGTGGCATATTTTGCGGCATATTTTACAGTTTAGTCCGCAACTTTGTAAAATGTCGGTAAAAATATTAGTGGGTATATTACGGAGTTGAAGATGAAAAGGATTCTTTCAGCAGTACTGTCACTATTTAATATCATGGTAAAAGAATGCGCTTGGTGCCCCCATCGCCGAATAATCGGTTTCAAACGTGGCGGGAAAGGTATCACCAGCGGAATTTGCGAGAAATGCCGTCGTCAAGTAATGGCAAAATGGAAAGAAGGGAGAAACGAAAATGTATAAAGCAAGAATCGAACTCAGCAGCCTTGTGAGGATTGAAACGGATCCTGAGCTTATTACCGAGCTCCAATCCGAGTCTTTATCAGAACTCATGGAAAAAGTGACCATAGCTGTCGCCGGTCAGAAACCGGTAATCAACAGCGGTAGTTACAGCATTGTAGTCACAATTTGTAGGGACTAATGCTATTCTTTAAATTTCTCAGTAGATTGAGGGTTAAACCTCTAATCATTCCTGACTATGACCCCTATGAACCTTGTTTATACCCGGGTGACATCAAACCAGGTTATTATAACGCTACAGAAGTGAAACAGGTATGGAAAAAGCACCGTAATAATGCTGCCGCCCGCAAATTTATTCGTGATATGCAAGAGGAGTAAAAATATACACTTAGGAGGTATAAATTGAGCTATAAAGTCGATCTGGAAAACATTACTGTCTACAAAAACGATGCCACTAACTTCGGCAGTCAGTTGCTCCGCCTGGTAATGAAAGCTGACTTGGCCAACAAGGCCAGACTACGAGAAGCCTTTCCAAATGCTGTGAAAACAGTGGAGGTATGGCATCAAACCGGTGAAATACCCGATCTGCCGTATGACGGCATGGAGCCCCGGCTACCCCCGTCCGCAGAAGAACTAGAACTTCTGAAGAATTTTACCCAGGAATTCGAGGTTCTCGAGGGTGTACCCTTCCTTCTTGAGACAACAGCCTTGCATGCCTGGTCAATAATGTCTCACCTGCAGTTGGCACTGCGGCATCCCCTGAATATTGGACCGACATCGAAAATTGCTCGTCAGGTAGCAGATCGCATTATTGAAACTCTGGCGCCTCCCGGGTCCGCTCTACGTGCGGTAGCGGATCGGGGTTGGGATCCTCATTATGATTCAAAGTGATGCAAATTGGTGCTATTTGATGCTATTTGATGCTATATAGCGTTAAATACCGCAATTTTACACTACATGGGGGTATGTAATGGTTAAATGCGTAGTCTGTGATAAACCCTTCGAACCTGCTGTGGATGGTCAATCAACCTGCTCTACTCTCTGCCATAATGAGCTCGTGAGATACTATACCTGGCGTTTCGGAGAATTTAAGAAAATTGTCCGGATATCGACTGGCGAGGCATTCAAGGTACCAATGAAAGACATCATTGAGAAGGGAATTTGTGAGCAAGATCTAGACAAATACCCGAGGTGGGAAGATTAATGCCCTTTCCCAACTTTCAAGGAAGGAAGAGACTTTGGACACGTGAGAATGTCATCGAAGCTCTCAGTGCCGCTGCGAGGGAAATACAAGGTCCGCTACCATGTTTCGACCGTGACTATAATGCATTCAAGAAAGACCGGTTGGATTGGCCGACCAGCCATCGCATACTCGAATATTTCCACAGCATGGGGAGGGCTTGGCTCGCTGCTGGAGTAGATCCTGCCAGAGTTTCTCTTCGCAATGTCAATTGGCTACCGGAAGAAGACGAGTACCTGTTAGAACACGCAGGGGCAAAAACTCTAGATGATATCGCAAAGCACCTACGGCGTTCTTATTCTGCTATTCGTGCCAGGCTAAACAAAAACCATAACACTGCTTCGCGGCATAACCAGGGATACTTATCCGCTGCAGATCTGGCCAAAGAATATAACTGCTCATATCATCGTATCCGTACGGCATTAAGGGAAGGAAAGATCAAAGGTCGATTCGACAAAAAGAGAAATCGCTGGCAAATTGACATGGCCAAAGTAATGTCTTCTACCGCGGCTCAGATGATTCTCCATCGTCCAAAACGAACTCACAAGTCATCTCCTACGGATGTTGGAAATTATTGCCGGCGTCATGGGCTGCGAAGAACCCTGCGGGAAGGGAAAATGATATACATATTAAAAGAAGGAAATAGCAATGACCACAGAAATTGCAAAAGCAAGAACAACTGACGGCGTTTATAACCGTCCCTGGGATGAGAAAGATTTAGAATACCTGAATGACAATTACGGTATTACCCCGGATGCCGTCGTTTGCCGGCATCTGCAGCGGTCGGTCAATGCTCTCAAGATTATCTCTTACAGAAAGCTTGGTATAAACCGAAAGTCTAATATCTATACCGCCCGAATGGTTGCCGATCTACTGGGAGTAGCTTGTTCAAAAACCGTAACGGCGTGGATGCGCAAGGGTTGGCTCAAAGGCTGTAAAACTACGATACGATGCGGAGGTGGTCTGATCTGGAATTTCCCCTATGAGAATATCGAGTCCTTCGTTCGTCTCCACCCCTGGTTTTTTAACTGCAGTAGAATGGAAGAAAGTTATTTCCGGGCAATCGTCAAAGAAGAGTTTGCCAGGGATCCGTGGTACTCTCTTCCCCAGGCTTGTAAATTTATTGGGGTTTCTTACAACTCGTCGGCAATGGCAAACTACATTAAGAAACACTGGCTGCACCCTATGAAAAAACCTGTCGAGGGAGGTAATCACTGGACCTGGGTTTTCCGGAAAAGTGACCTCGACGCATTTATGGCCGACGATCCTCGCAGATATAACGCCAGGAGATCGATCGCCAGCCGACAGGCCAAGAGCTTGAAGGAAGGCAGGGCAATAGAATTCTATATGGTCTGGCGTATGAAATGTCCTGTCTGCCACCGACCTGTCAGAATAGAAGCGAATGCACACATCCGCGGCCAGGAAATCAAGAAACTTTTTACCGAAAAATACTGTAAAAACGGAACCTGCCAACATCACAGTCCCTGTCGAGTAGAAAGACCCCCCAAGCCTTATAAGGTACGAATAGCCGAAGGTAGAAGGAAATCCTATCCACCCCGCTGGCCCGGGAAATAGTCACCTATAAAATCTGCCACTTTTGACAAAATTCGTGCCTGAATCTAAGTAAATTATCCTTGTCGCAAAAAATTTGTCCAAACCCTATTGACAGACTTCTTTGCTAAGTGATAAACTTGTTTCGTGATTGTCTACGGAGGTGTAACATGGCAATAATCAAAATTAGCACGGAAGATCTGGTTTCTGTCCAAGATGCAGCAAAAGAGCTTAATCGGCCACGTCTGGCAATTTACCGTATGGTTGAAAGAGACGAACTTAACGGCATTAAATTGGGGGGAATACTCTATATTCCAACCAGTGAGATAGAGCGTATTAAAATAGAACGGACTAAAAAAGGAGGTGATAAGGGTAACGATAATGATGTCCCAAAAAGCGAATGAGCCGAGTGACCAGCTCAGCTCACGCCGGAGGTTTCATGGAGGTTGAACCAAATGCCACCACTATTATAGGCACTAAAAACCTCCAAGTCAATATCATGGAGGATTTTTTTTCATGACCACAATCATGTCCTGGGGAAACAGCTCAGGAACCAAAGGTCGGTGTGATGCTCGCTGCCATAATGCTAAGGGTGAAAAATGTAAATGCATGTGTGGCGGCAGATTCCACGGCAAATCACGGCAACCCGGAGGAGTAGAACAAGCTATCAGGGAAGCGTGGGACAGTGCTATACCCGAGATAGAACGTACTGCAGCGTCTCAGGGTATGTACTTGAAAGCCGAAGCCAAAACCGAGTTACCTCTCGTGCAGGAATAGGCCCGCTCATGAGACAGACAACAAGAAAGAAATACTATGGGCGGACTGATGTCGCCCAGAATATCCGTAGTGTCATTGGCGAACTCAATCAAGTAGTCAACCTAATTGATCAGCCTCTTAAAAATCCCGTTGCAGAGAAATTATTCAGGGTTGCCACATCTCTGGGGCAGGCGGCAAATGCCTGCGCCATCTATAAATTCGGCAGCAAACGCCTAAAAGCCAAGATAGATCGGCTGATCAAAGAAGCCGGAACTCTTCTAACTGAGGTACAAGATACTCCTGTCTTCATGGAAGAGAAGATTAAAGCTAAAAGTGAACGTGCCAGGCAAAAGAAGGGAGGAAAACATGGACGAAATGACAAACGCCAT
Source organism: Dehalococcoidales bacterium (assembly GCA_028718465.1). The sequence goes on from JAQULX010000067.1 coordinate 9,178, forward strand.
GCTCGCACAGATACAGGAAGTCGAACAAAAGGACGAAAGACAAGTACTGGCGGAGCTGGCCGGTGAGACGATCGCCGAGTACATCTACGAAACTCACGTATGGGACCCAAAACAAAAAACTAATGTACGCAAGGTAAAACTCTCATGGGTGGGGGTCCGTGAAGTGGCCCGTTCACGCGGCAATATAATGCTTTCCGATCCAGTTATTACTGAACTTGATGACGCAGTTCGAATTGTTGTCAAGGCAACGGATCTTACCCGTAATTTTACTGTCTTCGGAGGTTGTCATCAACCGAAGAAAATGAAGGTCAACGATGTCGATAAGAAAACCGGTGAAATAACAGGCTCACATCTCGAAGATGACCCCTACTATTTTACCAAAGGTTTATCGAAAGCACAGCGCAACGCTATGAATCCATGTATTCCCGCAGACTATGCCGTAAAAATGATTGATCGTTTCCTCAGAGCTGCTGGAAAGCCACCTCTCATTGCTAATACCGGCAAATCACCAGGTAGTAAAACGGCACCGCATGGCCCTGACCAGACCTATAAAAAAGAACCCCCAAAGTCCCTAATAAAACCGAGAGAAGAGTGGGACAAAATCACCAAAACCCAGATTATTGACTACGCATCGTTAGAGAAGGTATTTTGGGATCTCACAAAGAAACAACCTGCAGCACTTTATGCTGAGCTTGGGGGTGGAACTCGCAGTGATATGACTACTCCTGCATGGGAATCCTTCTTAATTCTAAAAGAGCGCTTTGTCCCCAATCAGGAAGTAAAGGAGAAATAGTATGGCTAGACTTCGAAACTACGTGTGGCCGGAAATCGACATGAAACAAAGACCTCCCGGCACGGAAACCTGGGACGCTTTGACTTTTAATGAATTCCTGCCGTTTGATGCCTGGGCTGCCGG
>JAQULX010000068.1 GCA_028718465.1 Dehalococcoidales bacterium
GTAAAGGAGGCCTATGCCACAGCGGGAGATTATGATTCTTATGTTTCTGCCCTGGCCGCAGCTTTACCGGCAGATGTCATCAACATCCGGCGCCGGATGCCGCTGGACTTTTTGGCGGTCTGCTATAATGCGGCGGATGCAGTACTGGCCAACAGCGGGCATGAGCCGTTCGGTATTGTGGGACTGGAAGCGATGGCTGCCGGAGGAATCGTTTTTACCGGAAGTACGGGGGAAGACTACTCCATATCCTTTATCAACTCGTTCATGATAGAGACCTCTGATCCCATGGGGATAGTAAATTACATAATATATTTGCAGAATTATCCGCAACAGAAAGAACGCATACGGGAATCAGCCAGGATGACGGCCCGGTTGTTTACCTGGGAAGCGGCGCTGCTGAACTTGATAGGTAAACTGGAAAATCAAGGCCGGATACAGGGTGTGCTGAGCAGCAGCTCTGCCGGATCTTTAAACGGAGCGGAGCCGGCGGAGACTATGATCGCCCGGCAGGTCTGGGAGTTGCCTGACGGGAATTAGAACCAGCCAAAACAGGATATGATATAAAGTGTGGGGTTGAAATTCAACCAGGAGGTAGGAAAAATGCCCAGTAGAGGAACAGGAAAATCGACCAGGACAGTTACTCGCACTAAAGGCGAGGTAACGAAAAGCCAGGCCAGCAAGTACATGTCTGAAGTGCCGGAAGGGAATGTCTTCTGGTGCAGCGATGGAAAAGTGGTGAAAGATATGACGGGGCTGAGGGATGCCCTGGCTATGATGTCCGACCAGACCTTCAGGTTTCATTCCAATGAGATCAAGAAAGACTTCAGCAACTGGATCCAGAATGTCGTGGGGGATGAGGAACTGGCCAGGGAAATGAGGAGGACCAGGAGTCGCGATAAAGCCCTGAAAATCGTAGAGAGCCGGTGTAACCTCCTTCATCAAAAGATAGAGGGTACTTAGCCCTGACAGGAATTGAGGAGGTCATGTTCTACAATTATGCTATAATTGTAGAACATGACTATCAAGACTATAGCCACCAATAGAAAGGCTTACCACGATTTTTTCATTGGGGAGAGCATAGAAGCCGGGCTGGTCCTTTCCGGGACCGAAATAAAATCGATCCGGGCAGGTGCAGTAAACCTGAGTGATGCCTATGTCAAAGCGGAAAAGGGCGAGCTGTGGGTGGAGAACATGCATGTTGCCCGGTATGACCCCGGCAGCTATATGAGCCATGAGCCCTTGAGGCGGCGCAAGCTGCTTTTGCATAAGAAGGAGATCAGGAACCTGGTCAGCAAGATGGCCCAGAAGGGTTATACCCTGGTGCCTACGAAGCTGTACCTGAAGGACAGTCACGCCAAGCTGGAGGTAGCCCTGGCAAGAGGTAAAAAACTTTACAATAAAAAGGAAGACCTCGCCAGAAGGGATACGGAACGGGAGCTGGAACGTTCTTACGGCCGGCAAAGGATGTGAACTGAGCGGTTTCTGACATCCTTCAGGTCCTCTCCGTTCTGTGCTGCAACCCGCCCGCCAGGATATCCCTAATCAAGTGTAGGGCGGGTCTCGGACTGTCCAATACATCCACCCCCCTGCCCACCGCAGGCCTGCAAAATGACAGGATAGGGGGATAATATCCAGTCAATAGCATCTTCCTTCTCTTCCGTCCATCTGATCCTCAACCTTTAGCCATTTCCTTGTTTTCCCGAAGAACGAGGTAAACATTTTCGCTTGCTTCACCCTGATTTTACCCCGGCCTCCCCCTGCGCACATCTGATTATCATGAGTTTTTTCATGGTTGACCGGAGACAGTTAGCTATGGTCATTGACCGGTTATCTGGAATGGACTATTCTTTATGTATAGTATGTAATATGGAATACAAAGACCTTATTATTCAATCTGTTTTCTGGTTTTTAGGCTTTCTCTTATTGTTTCGTATCCGGAGCCATGAGAAAAACAGTGGAGAGAGAAAATCTCAGTTTGTATCCATAATCATACCCGCTCGCAACGAAGAAAAGTCGCTGCCTGTTTTGTTAGATTCTCTTCAAGAAAATATCTACCCAACTGATGAAATCATCGTAGTGGTCAGTCCTTCTGAAGATAGGACTTTGGAAGTAGCCAGGCGAGATAATGTAAAAGTTATACAACTGGCCTCAACTCCCCAGGGATGGGTTGGGAAGCCCTGGGCTTGCTATCAGGGCGCTCTGACAGCGAAAGGGGATATTCTGGTTTTCCTTGATGCAGATACCTGGCTCGAAAAAGACGGACTTAAGAAAATCCTGGATACACACATCACCAAAGATGGTGTTATATCAGTACAGCCTTATCATGCCATGAAAAAGTCATATGAGCAGTTGTCCGCCTTTTTTAATATCATCATGATGGGAGCAATGGGTACTTTTACCGTAATGGGTGACCGTATAAAACCACTGGGACTATTTGGCCCATGTATCGTAATAAAAAAAGAAGACTATCTCAAAGCAGGTGGACATGAAGTAGTTAAGGGTGAAGTTGTAGAAGACCTTGCTATAGGAAATAGACTTAAAAAATGCAGCATCCCTATATATTGCTATAGGGGAAAAGGCGCCATCTCTTTTCGTATGTATCCCAATGGCATAAAAGAACTTATAGACGGCTGGAGTAAAGGGTTTGCCACAGGGGCTATAAAAACATACATTCCGATCCTCATATTAATTATTGCCTGGATAGGTGGTGCGATAAGTTCGACAGTCAATGTGTTTGAAGCCATATTGAGTATGAATGCATCCACAATTCTGGTTTGGAGTTTAGCCTATACCGGATATGTCATCCAGATCTACTGGATGTTATTCCGGCTGGGTACCTTCAAGTTCTATACCGCCCTCTTTTACCCGATCTTCCTGTTATTTTTCCTATGCATCTTTATGTATTCAATCTTTAATATTTTTATTCGTAGAACTGTCAGGTGGAAGGGTACTGCAATTAGTCTAAAAAATAAATAATAGAAGCGATGGTAATCCATTTACCCGGTATATTAAATATAATAATTGATATCCTGGCGTGGCTATTGATCCACGTCAGCGTTTCCTTGGCAATCGATAAGATGCCGCCAAATTCCTTTAATCCGGCTTCCTGGCTTTACAGAGAACGCAAGTGGGAAAATGGCAGAAGAATTTATCAAAGACTATTGGGAATAAAAAAATGGAAAGGACTTCTGCCTGACGGCGCCGCAATATTAAAAAACAGGTTTAGAAAAAAACGCCTCGGCAACCCTGATGCAGTCTATATAAGCAGATTCATTGCGGAAACTTGTCGAGCTGAGTTAATACATTGGGGAATTTTCATATTTTCCCCCCTCTTTCTAATCTGGAATGAGTGGTGGATCGGTTTAATCATGATAGCCTATGGTTTTGTAGTAAATGTCCCCTGCATTGTCACCCAGCGATACAACAGGATAAGGTTGAAAAGGATATATAATAACATTATTAAGAGGCAATACATAGAATAACGGTTGTTCGGTCAAAATATCTTTCTATTAAAAATTTAATCAGATCAGGACTTTCATATTTGGAATAAGAAAGACCATTACGGCGGAAGCCGGAATCCAGAGAAAAAACCTTTCTGTCCATACTGACGGAAGTCAGTATCCAGGAAGTGAGGTGACTGGAATCCGTTAAAAAACGGAGTGAGCGAAATGGATTCGAATCGCGTTACTCCTGCAGAAATCCGGAGTTATTTTTATGAATAAATATGATGTTATAGTTATTGGTGGTGGGCTATCAGGTTTAACTGCCGGCAGCCTTTTAGCTAAAAGGAAGCTGCGGGTGGCTGTCATTGATAATAATTACAAACCTGGAGGCTCTTGCGGAATCTTTAAACGAAACAACACCATCTTCGACCAGGGTGCTGCGATGCTCTTCGGTTTTGGAGATAAGGGTTACAACGCACACAGGTTCGTTTTTAATCACCTTGAAGAACCTTTTAGTGTCATAAAACATGATCTCCTTTATTGCCTGAATTTTAAGGGACATCGAATCAAATTCTGGGCTGATTTACATTTATTCTCCGAAGAATTGGCAAAGGTATTCCCAACCCAAAAGGAGAATATCAAGAGATTTTATCTTGACATGGAGAAAGTTTATCGGCATGTGATGGTTGAAAATCCAGGTTACACAACGCCCGACGAAACCGATGCTTTGGCAGCGTTAAAAAGTATATTGAAACATCCGGTCTCATATGCCAGATTTTTAACTTATCTGAATAAGAGCGCCCGGAGTTTGCTCCAAAAATATTTTAACGATCCGGAAATTTTTAAATTCTTTGATAAACTCACCTCGACATACTGCTATACCACAGTTGAAGAATCCCCCGCGATATTGGCCGCAGTTATGTTTGTGGATAACCACATCGGTGGAAGTTATTACCCTGCGGGATCGACGCTATTCCTGCCTGGAAAGCTGGAGAAAGTCATAGAAGAAAATGATGGCGACATGCTTCTGGAAAAAGAGGTTACTAAGATACTTTTCAATGATAGCAAGCCGGCGGGAGTGAAACTTGATAGCGGTGAAGAAATATTTGCGCAAAATATAATCTACTCAGGGACGGTGTGGGACCTGTACGGCGAATTGATAGATGAAGCTTATACTTCAGAAAAAGAAAGGGAATGGGCAGAAACGCAAGTTCCTACTTATCCCAGCTCTGTCCTTTATGCTCAGGTAGATAAGAAAGTATTTCCTGACGATACTGCACCAATTGAGATGCTCGTCGGAAATCCGGACTGTCTGGATGAAAGCGAAGTTACAGCTTATATACTCAGTATAGACGATAAAACACTGTGTGACGGTAATAGTCAGGTAGTAGTTGCGATCGGACCTTCTTTTGAGAAATGGGCTCCGCACAACACACCGGAATATGGAGCGCAGAAGGAAACAGAGAAAGAAAGGCTGATAGGAGTACTGGAAAAAAGATTCCCGGGATTCAAAGAAGGAGTGAAATATATCGAGATAGCAACCCCCCGTACGATCGAAAGATATTTAAACAAAAAGGGAGGCGCCGTTGCCGGCCCCAAACAGATGCTCGGGCAACATATGTTTAAAAGGTTACACACCAGGACTATTTGGAAGAATCTGTTTTGCTGTGGAGAATCTACGATTATGGGAACAGGTACTCCAACCGTTACAACCACAGGTCTGAGCGCGGCCAACGCAGTGTTAAAAAAATGGGATATGCTCCTTATAAATATACTGAAAGAATGAAAAATTATATTACCGTCCTGAAAAAACCATTCCTGCCGGAGGAATTGTTTAAAGAATATCCGGAAGATACACGGACTATCATGTTAAAAGCTTGCAGATGTCAGTATTGCGAAAGTCCGTCTTGTTCGGAGAAGGCTGATTTGGATATTCGCGGGATTAGGAGGAGAGTAAGTGTAGGAAACTTCTACGGCGCAAGAAAAATTATCAATAATCAGGATAAAACCATTTTATTGAATACTTTACCGCAATGCGAGGAACACTGCATTATGAAAAAAACGACTGAGGACCCGGTCGAGATTGTTAGGATTATAGAATATCTTCTTGGATGAATGTAATTATAAAAGAGCCGCCGGATTTTAATGCCACTATTGCCGCATATATCTTTCCTGTCTTTCGTATCCACAGATTACAATAAAAGAAGATTAATGCTATTATTAGTTTATTATCCTACGAGGTTTCGGAGTGCCCAACAAGAATACTTATTATACCGGTCTTCAGTCATTCTCATTTTACAGTTACCTCATTATAATAGCTGCCTCGATAATTAATATGGCTATAGGAGCACGCGCCGCTTTCGGGGTTTTCTTCGAACCCATGGCCAGTGAATTCGCCTGGAGCAGTGCCGCTATTTCCGGGACCTTCTCAATTTCAATGATAATTGAAGGCATCGTTAGTGCAGTCTCCGGCTGGTTAAGCGACAAGCTTGGGACCAGGGTTGTACTGACATTTGCCGGACTTATTACCGGTGCGGGCTTTATTCTAATGTCGCAAATACATACGATGTGGCAAATGTACCTGGTCTATGGAATCGCACTGGGGATCGGTATGGGGGGACTTATGGTGCCCTCTATTTCCATGCTGGCCAAGTCATTTGTCGCTCAAAGATCAATGGTGACCGGTATTGTTCTGGCAACCGGTGGGATCGGTCAACTAATCGCACCGTTACTGGCTCATCAGCTTATTTCCAGCTATGACTGGCGCATGTCCTTTATCATTTTTGGTTTAATATTATTTGTCCTGATTATCATTCCGGGACAGTTTTTAAAACCGAGATTCGCTCGAAACGAAGGGACATCACCAAACAGGCCTGTACCCAGGCAAAATTTAATTCGAAAGGATGGAACAAGCCATTCATTCAGTGAAGCGCTGCGAACCAGCACGTTCTGGTTAATGATAATCATATTTGGCTCCTTTGCCTACTGTTTTTTGTCATTAATGGTACACCTTGTTCCATACTCTATCCACATTGGCATTTCAGCAGGGACAGCGGCCATTATTCTGGCTTGCTTTGGCGGAGTAGTTATTATTGGAAGACTGGTGTTAGGCGCAATGGGAGACAGGATCGGTAATAAGAAAACAACAGTAGCCGGCTTTATACTTTTATCTATTTCTATGCTCTTGCTGTTATTTACCGGAGAAGTCTGGACCCTGTTTTTATTCGCTGTCATTGGTGGAATCGGCATGGGAGGCATAAATACGAGTCAATCCCCATTGTCAGCCGAATATTTTGGTGTCAAAGCACATGGATCGATATTTGGGGTCATGGCCGGAATTACCGTGATTCTGGGAGCTATCGGGCCGTTTGTAACCGGTTTTCTGTTCGATTCGACAGGAAGCTATCAAATTCCCTTCATTGTCTGCGCTGTTATCAGCTTCACAGGAGTAATTCTGTGTACACTGTTGAAACCTGCCAGAACCCTCTCTCGTAAAGCTTAGTTTGTTGATGAAGGTAAGCCGACTCAAAATGATGCGATTGAACAGCTTATAAAGCATCCCGGCATTACAATCGTTGCCTGTCAGTAGCTTAAGACGGGTCTGAGCATTCGGTGGAAGCAGTCGGGGAGGCCGCTGTCGGGGAGGCTTGCCTTAAGGCTGGATTTTTGATAGATTAGATATGGAATGTGTGCATGGGGCCGTAGTTCACTCGGGAGAACGCTTGATTTGCATTCAAGAGGTAGCGGGTTCGAATCCCACCGGCTCCAGTATTCCTACTATGAGAATCCTCCACAGATCCGAGGCATTATTAAAGAACATGGTGTTCCTCCTTGCCTTAAGTCCTATACCTATATTGTAACTTGGATGTTATCAGTCTCAAACATGTTATCGACGCTTATCTCTTAATAAAACTATTGCAAAAGAAATTTAAGGTACACTTATATTAGAGACTCTTTAATCCGGAAATCTGATGAGATATAGTCTTGTCTCCAGTGTAGAATAGAGTGAGAACTAGAATCTTTAATATTTACTATAAGCTGCAGTCCAGCTTTTGGTTCATTCCATCTCTCATGGTTCTGGCGGCGGGGGGTCTCTGGTATGCCATGAACATGGTGGATACTTACATTCTTCAATCTACCATCCAACTCTGGTGGGTATACTCTGGCGGCATTGATGGAGCGAGGGCTATCCTTTCCTCCATAGCGTCTTCCACAATTACGGTAGCAGGTACCGTTTTTTCAATCACTATCGTAGTGCTCTCACTGGCCTCCCGGCAATTTGGCACTCGTATTTTAAGAAGTTTTATTGCTGACAGGGGTAATCAGATTGTCCTGGGAACCTTTCTGGGCACTTTCATCTATTGTTTACTGATGCTGGGAACGCTGCGGGGGATTGGAGGCACTGGTTCAATACCTCAAGCGGGAGTGATGCTGTCATTAATACTGGCGCTCACCAGTATTGGAGTTCTTGTCTATTTCATTCACCATATTTCCTCATCCATCCAGTCCCATAATGTTGTTGCTGCTGTGACCAATGAATTAATGCAGACTATCGAGAGGGTGTTTCCGGAAAAGATCGAGAAAGATTCGAAAGGCCATGGCAAACTCAAAGATGGACCGGATTTCCCGGAGAACTTCCACCTTCAAGCTTATGCAATTACCTCCAGTGGGAGCGGTTATATTCAGGAAATTGATCTGGAGAGCTTGATAGGGTTGGCGGTAAAAAGAGATTTAGTCATACACATTCAGCACCGGGCAGGCCATTTTATCGGACGAGGTTCTTTGCTGGTACTGGCATCTCCCAGAGAACACATTGATGAAAAAATAATTAGTAGCATCCGTAAAGCTTTCATTCTGGGAGTGGAACAGACTGCCGAGCAAGACGTGGGATACTCAATCGACCGTCTGGTTCAAATTGCGGTAAGCGCTCTTTCTCCGAGCTACAATGATCCCTTTACGGTAATAAACTATTTGGACTGGTTGGGTGTAGCTCTTTGTGATCTGGCCAACCGGAAGATCCCTTCTCCTAATCATTATGATAGTGGCACGCGGATCCGGGTTATTGAAAAACCTATATTGTATACAAAGTTTTTAGAGATTGCTTTTAACAAACTGCATCATGCTGTGCAAGATCATACAGACGTCATAACTCACATACTGGATACAATATTAGTGATCGGGAGAAGTGTAGCCAGAAAAGAAGACCGCGAAGCATTATTAAAGCAGGCTAATATATTTTATGAAGCGGCTAATCGCCAGATAAGGGGAAGCGATTTGGAGCAGGTAGATGAGCACTACCGGGCTGTGGTTAAATCATTGGTTATATCTCCCCCAAATGTCAGCCAAATCAGTTAAGAAAATGTTATGATTCGGAAGATTATTACTCAATTCATATTACTGGCCATAACTGCCGCCCTCTGGTTAGCCATGTTACGCTATGATAACTTCTACTTAAGAAATTCCGCGCATACTTTTCTGGCAGTCTCCATTATCTATCTGGTTTTTAAATTCATTCTGGAGGAAGCAGTAACGGGCAGAATCAGTGACCCCAGGACCCGCTACTCCTTCCGTCGGGCAGTCTCTATCTTAAATATCGTCGCTTTTATTGTAGCCGGGATCGCTATCTGGGTAGAAAACACCCAATCCTTATTGGTATCTTACGGCTTGATTGCTGCCGGAGTAGCGGTAGCCCTTCAGGACTTTTTTAAAAACATTGTCGGAGGGATTATTTTATTTATCATGGGAGTATACCGGGTGGGAGACCGTATCGAAATCAACGATAAGCGGGGTGATGTGATAGATATCGGCCTGCAATATACTACCTTACTGGAAATACAGGAATGGATTATCGGAGATCAGCCTACCGGAAGACTGGTTACTGTACCCAATGGTAATATCTTGTCCCATGCAGCCCATAATTATTCCAAAGACCATCACTTTATCTGGGATGAGATATCCCTACCCATTACCTACGATAGCGATTGGAAAGGAGCTTCCAGACTGGTGCTAAATATCGTAGAAAAGGAGACCCAGGAGGTGACTGAAAGGGCTCGTATTTCTTTGCTTAACCTATCGGAAAAGTATTTCTTACCGGCTAGAGCTGAAGTACCTGCGTTGTATTTGACTCTCACCGATAACTGGATAGAAATGAATGTCCGCTATGTAACCGATGTAAGACAGCGGAGAGTAATCAAAGACCATTTGAGTAAATTTCTTTTAGAAGAAATTCAGAAAGCCGGGAATATTAGGATTGCCTCGGAGACAATGGACCTTACTATCAGGGATACTGTGCAACCGGATACTGGATTTATTAATAAATAGTCTTCATCCACAATTTGTCATGCCAAACAAAGGATTACACTTAATTTATATAGGGACGCTATTTGCATATTTTCCTTCGGCAGATCCTGTTGCCTATTTGCAATTCATTGACAGAACTGCTGCCCTCTCTTTCTGGACCCCGTTTATGGGCAAGTAGTTATGAATTGTTCCTTGGCGGTCGAGGATGTCGGATTGTCTGGTGAATGACCCCACAGCAAGCGGGAGTTTTCAGCCGGTATTTTTATAAAGAATGATTTTTTGGGTTCTAACGAATTATTTACTGGCTCGTTGTCTTGTTTATCC
>JAQULX010000069.1 GCA_028718465.1 Dehalococcoidales bacterium
GGATTGCTTCTCTTAAGTCAAGTATATGGTGCTCGTCGATAGTAAAGCTGCCGGGATCATCGGGTAGTTCCACCGGAACGCCGCTATTGACATCGATAACCGGAAAGTACTCTTCCTCCAAATTAATCGTTAAGTTATAATCAAATACCTTCAAACAACGGCTGCATTCCACAGGCACGGCAGCCTTTAAAGTCCCCTGGACCAGTATACCCCGATTGGTACGAGTTAATTTGACTGAACCTTCAACCCTGGAACTGGCCCCGATATCCAGTATATCGATGACATCACTGATTTCATATTCACGGACATTGCCGATGGGATCCTTTAACTGCTGGGACACATTGATTTCCATATGTCCCTCCCACTGATATTCAAATAATTATACCTAGAACTACCCGTACAATGCATCTTAATGAAACACATGGAATTGACACTCCCCATATCCAGTGCTAGAATTTCGAAAATAGATAAGGCTATTATATAACAGCTATATGGCAAAAATTGTATTAGACCTGCATGATATTTATAACCGGGGTCAGGCTATCGAAGCGGAGCTTGGCAGGGTGGTAAACGAAGCTGTCGATAAAAAGATCGCTCTGGTGGAAATTATTCCAGGGAAAGGTTCAGGCCAGCTTAAAAAACACGTTTTGCGTTTTTTAGCCCAACCGGATATCAAGAAGCTGTACCACCGGATAGAAAAAGATGATAAGAATTTCGGACGGATATTTATACACTTCAGGCATTAATAGCCTGGTCCCGCGTCTACCTGCTACAATTTGATATCGACGGGCCGCACACCCAGGGCCCTGGCCAGTTTACGAATCGTGCTGAAGCGGGGTTTAACGAAGCCGGTTTCGATTCTGGCAATAGTAACATAATGGACTCCGGACTTTACAGCCAGTTCCCTCTGAGATAAGAACTTCCTTTCTCGTATAACCTTTAACCTGGGCATATCAGACCCCCTGCCGTTACTATGATAAATATTATTCCCAACGTTAGCATACTGTCAACACAGCGCTAGCATTTCACACTGTCATTTTGTTATCTTATTGATAGCTATTTGTTAGCATTATACGTTCAATATAAAACACATTGTTGATATTGATCGCGATGATGATCTTCTATATTATTATTGGCTGCTTTCTGGACGCCATATCGATCCTTATTATCACTTTACCCATTGTATTTCCTACCATTACGGCTTGGGTTATGACCCTATGGTTCGGCGTTTTAATCACTATTACCATTGAGGTAGCCCTGGTTTCACCACCTTATGGACTGAACCTTTACATGATGCAGGCGGCAGTGCCGAACATGCAGATGGGAGATTTGTACCGTGGCGTTATCTGGTTCATTGTTATTGATATTATCAGTATGGCTCTATTTATTGCCTATCCACAGTTGATACTCTGGCTTCCTGGCATGATGATGAACTGAGGCACGTCAGGACCTGGTTTGAGATAAATGATGCGGATTGAATTAAGAAGTTTGTTCCTTGCAGGTAATCCCCTGTTTTATGAAAGATACAGTGAAACACCCCCGGCAAGCCGGGGGTGTTTCACATGGTCAGGATTAGATAGGTTTCTGATTTTATTTATTTTCTACCTTTATGCCTTCCTGGCTTTTAACATTTCGGCAAATGTTTCTACTTTAGTCCTCTGGGACTCAGCACTGAAAACTCTACTATCAGCCAGGTCTGATTCTAAGGAAAGTATTGGAATATCAGTTTCTTTGGTTACATGTTGCACTAGAAGATGAGACATGAGGGTCAGCGGATGACAGTTGTACAGGTAATTCCAGATAAAGCCATCCAGCTTAGAATCTTTCAGTGCTTCGGTCACTCTGGTAATGAAGCCACAGCTACCGTAAAATATGCCCAGTTTGAACTCCTCTTTAACCAGCAATTCACCGGAAATAATCGGCACCGGCTTCTTATAATTTTCGGTGGCTATATCGAGAATCGATACAGGTACAGCCAGACCCGCTTTTTCTACCATTCGCATTATGCTCGGGTCTGAAAGGTGCAAGAACATCGCTCCTACCCGGGGGGCTCCCTTGGCAACTATGCCTGTACCCCGGGTCACTCTTTCCTTAACCTCTGCATTAAGAAGCTGTATTACATCCGCTAACTCGGATATGATCCTTTGGCTGCCAGAAGCAAAACTCAAAGTTTTAATCATATCTAACTCAATTATACTGATTGGCTGAGGTTCGGCATCTCTGGTAATTAAAACGAGTTCATTTAAAGCCTGCATGATATGCTTATTTCGTATCGCCCCTTCTCGCCTGGCTTCCTCAGTCACCTCAATTCCTAAGATTTCCTTTACTTTATCCAGTGCTTTATCTACTTCTCCTCCCAGAAAGGTAACTCTTTTCGGGTCATAATCAGGGAACTCACCCCAGCGTGAGTCCATGGACCCATCAATGTATACGGCTGGATGCCCATACCTCTCGTGGAGCAGTTCGTCTGTTTTGGAACCCATATCACAATAATAGCTGGAAGTAAGCACCATATCCGGTACAGGGATAATGCCTTTGACCAGCCCACCTACCCTGGTTTGCTGTAATGAGCATAAAGAATGTCCGGGTGGCAAACCATTCTTCTCCGCTGCTTCAATGATAGAGGCGGTCTTATTAAAAATGTGTCCCATTGTAAAAGCCAGGATCGCATCCGGACATAAGCAAAACACCTTGTCTGAGGCTGAGGCTATAGCCGCAGATGGACCGGAAATGGTGGGAAAACCATAGAAGAGAAGCTTTTTCCCTTCATCCTTGGCTAAGACCATATCAATAAGCTCCTTAAGCCATAACCGCATTAATTTACGTACACCCAGGAGTTTCATGTCATGGTTCTCATTTAGCCATTTTTCGGCTGTCCCCATATCTTCCGGCTTCAATTCCAGTCTTTGAAATGCTTTCTCAATCCTGGGTCTTTCCAGATTGATCTCCCCATCCTCAAAACCGCAGAGTTTAAGTAACGCATCATAATATTTATCCATGACTTACCTCCTGAGATTCTCAATAAAAGTTTCTATCTTGGTTTCCATTTGCCCTGTTTCGGCAGCATCATAATCTGATTCTAAAGTAAGCATGGGTAGGCCAGCTTCTCGTTCCAATATCCTGGGGAAATAATATGATTCAAGTTTATAGGATTCGCGATACATCAGGTTATACCAGATGACCCCATCTACTTTAAATTCTTTCGCCAGCTTGACCAGAAAATCTAACCTCTCCTTTCCTGGCCTGAACCATCCGGGAGGAATTCTCCGGGTAAAATATCCATCTACAATAGCGTCGGTTAAATCCCCATCAGGTATAACGCTGGTCCAGTAAGGTCTGATTCCTTCGGCAAATTCCTCATTGACGATGACTCCTCCGGCCTGGGACGTGAGGTTAATCACTTTATTGTCTCCCTGTGCAAGAGTCGAGCCAGTTAACAGGATACGAGGATTTTCTTCAAATAATACTCTATCATTTAATTCCTTAATCAGAGATTCCAGAATATCCACCATTACCCGTTTATCAGCCAGGAACGAGCTATGATTTAGAAACACAAATTCACTGCTACTGATGGGAATTTGCCGGGACTTGCGCATCAGACTTATTTCCTTCATTAGCTCTCTTTCCCTGTTGCAGAGATTAATTGCCTCCAGGAGTTTGGTTTGGGTAATCTCATTACCGGTAAACTCCTCCAGCTTTTTCATAAGCTTATTTATCCCATGCCGGTAATAATCGATAGCCAGACTATCTTTGGTATGGGGAACACCAAAAGGAAAGATTTCCAGATCAGTATTATAATCCAGTACATCCATTACAGCTCGAATATGATTATCAGTCACTGGTATTATCAGAAGGTCAATAATATCATAATAGGGATCTTTTTTAGATACTCCATAACCGATCTGACTTCGGCAGAAAGTATCAATCCAACGGCAGATGTACCTTTCAGAAAGCTCCACCATGGAATGTTCACCACCTCTGATAAATCCTACCGGAATCGCTCCGCAGGCCATTACTAATTCCTCCGGCAGGTATCCCCCAGGTGTATATCCAATAATTTTCCGTCCTTCTTGCCTGGCTTTTTTTAATTCATTCAAACGCGTTTCCACGTGTTTGGATAACTTTTCCATTGCTTTCATAAATTTCCTCCAGCTAAAAATCCAATAGTCTTTAGAAGTCATCTCACAAATTCTTAAAGTGCGAAGTAATATACCGGCTGTAAGATCAAATATTAGAGGGTTGGGTAAATAGGTCTTACAGATCAGGTCTTCCTATCGCCATATTTAAAGAGAGTATTATCGGGACAAAATCACCCTTATCCAACCAACGCTTGATTCTAGACTTACAGCAGCTAAATCGGCTAAATTGAATGGCAATAAAGCCTGTGACAGTGATGGGCAGGATGCGAAACTGAGTGAGAAGAGTATCAAATGATTACACCCAATTTATATTATGGGTTCTAAGTATAAACCCCGTATTTTCTGGCGAATTCGAACATAGCCTTTACATTGTCATATCTGGCGGTGTCCATCACACTGCCGGAGTTCAGAATCAGCCCACCGTTTCTACCAAATATGTCGATCAGATCTTTTACATAGAGCTCGACCTGTTCCGGAGTCCCGGTACATAATAAAGAGGCCGGGACATTGCCCTCGAAACACACTACACCCGCCAGAGCATCTCTGGCTTTATACAGATTCACGTTTTGGAAGTGATAGATCGCTTTACCCGGCGGAATATCGCGAATCACTTCAAGGCGAGCAGTCGTTTCACCCTCAAAAAAGGGGACAGGCACCAACCCTTCTTCGATTAATCCCAGCATCACCTTCTTTAGCGAAGGCCAGAAAAAGGTCTTAAACTGCTCCTGGGACATGAAACCCTCGGAATGCTTATGAAGAGGAATGCCGACAAAACAACTCCGCCTGTCTCTGGCCTGCAAACCCATATCTATAAGATAGGGGACCATCTTGTTCATAGCCGCCAGGAGTTTATCCGGTCTGCGGTACATATCCAGCATCACTCCGCGGGTACCGCGAATAAAATCACCGATGACGTCATAGGGAGCGGCAGTACCGCCCCCATAGAAGACCGGGAACCCCATGGATAGGGCAAATTTTTCGAATGATTCGATCGGACGGTTCAACTCGACGGCAATTTTACCGGCTTCTTTCAGTTTTTCCAGGGCCTTTTCTATATCCGGCAGGGACAACCGGGCGACGTTCGGCCCGATCCCCAGATAGTAGCTAAAGCATTCATGCAGGGGACGCAACTGTTTCAGCGGCTGCATCACCCCGGATACTCTGGGAAGCAAGACGCGCAGTATGAAATCCGAGGGATCATCCAGAAAGTGGTCATAAAAATCTTCCGCTGTGACATACTCCGCTTCAACGAATTGAAAGCCGGCATTAGCGGGCACTCCGCGGCCGGGGAGAAGTAAAGGATGGTAATCGATCGCTTCATAAAAAGGACCGTTGGCAAAACCCGGAGCCACGCAGACATCGGGTAAAAAATCCAGCAGGGCCTCCCTGAAGGCCTTGCTGGATTTTACGGGATCGAACATCCCTTCCTCACTGGTATAGCCATGGTAGAAAACAGGGAAGCTGCCGAAACTCGGGACAACAGGAACCCGATCGGGAATTTTGAGCTGGACTACATCCGCTATTCTTCGGGACCGTTCTTTATATAACTGTTCGGCCTCGGGACTCTGGAAGTTAATACCAGAGGTAGAGCACCACCTTTCCAGGTTGCCCCGGGTCTTATTGACGTCTGATTCCATCATTTATTTACCTCAAACCGGGCAGCCAGGTAGCCAGCCCGGGCACCAGAAAGATAATTACCAGAACCGCTACAGTAGTTAAAACAAATGGGATCGTGCCTCGATAGATGACACTCATAGGAACAGTCGGCTGGATACCCTTGAAGACGAACATAACTACCCCAAAAGGCGGCGTCATTCCCCCCAGGTTTGTGACCATGACAAAAAGCAGGCTGAACCAGATCGGATCGATGCCCAGGCCTGCGGCGATAGGGTAGAAAATCGGGAGTCCGATCAGGATCATGGGCAAGACATCGATGAAACAACCCATGATTGCAAGGAAAACCATCGTAATTATCATAAAGCCGGTACCACCCAATCCGATGTTGGTAATAAACTCGGTCATGGTATTAGTAACATTACACCAGGCAATGAAACGGGTAAACATCTGGGCGGCGATGAGGATAAAAAAGACGGTGGAAACTGCTTTACCGCCATCCAGAAGAGCCTGAATGAAACTTTTCCAGGTGAACCGCCTCATTAACAGGGCAAGAACAAAAGCGGTAAATGCTCCGACGGCACCGCCTCTAGTGGGTGTGAAGAAGCCAAGGTAGATACCACCGATAGATACTATGAAAATAACCAGAACGGGGAAGACAGATGTGAGCGATTTTAGCCTCGGTCCCCAGGCTGTTTTCTCGCCGGCAGGAGCCAAATTTGGATTAATCCGACACCATATGACAATTACAAGAATGAAGCTGGCAGCCAGAAGAATTCCAGGAAGAACTCCAGAAACAAGAAGTCCTGCAATTGGCAGCCCGGTCAATAGCCCTACGAGAATAAAAGCGCTGCTGGGAGGAATTATGGGGCCAAGGCTGGAACCGCCTACAATACTCCCGGCAGATATCTTATCGCTATACTTATATTTTTTCATTTCCGGATAGGCGGCACTGCCCATGGTGGAGACGGAGGCGATAGGATCGCCCACAATAGCGGCGAACATGGTACAGGCCCCGATAGTGGCGATAGAAAGGCCTCCCCGCAGATGGCCGAACCAGCGGTAACCCCAGACATACAGGTCTGCTCCATATTTGGCGTGCAGGCAGAAGAAACCCATCAGCATAAAAAATGGCATGACAGCAAAGCCGTAAGAACCGGAAACCCGATACATATCTGTAGCAATCATGTTAAAGGCAGTGTTGGGACCACGGATATGGCCGATGAAAACAACGGCAGTCAGCATCATTGTCAGGTAAATCGGCATACCAGCCAGCAGGAGGAGCAGAAAAAAGGCAATACCGATAACCGCCAGGATTGTTAGCTCCATTTCAAAAAGTTGAGGCTGCATCCAGTAGACAATAAAAACCGTTAATACCAGCGGCACGATTAACATGACTGCCCATTGAGATGGAGATAACCCGGCCTTAATACTATCGGAGATAATTTTCAGGAAATCCCGGATAATCAAGAGAAACATAGACGTAACGCCGATAACGATAACAGCCATAAAAATATAGCTAGGAAGACCCAGATACTGGCCGTGCATGACGTTCTTATCGGCAAAATAAAGAGTCTGAAGAAAAGTTCTCCAGATGACCAGACCGATAGTGCCTATCGCTAAATAATTGACAATAAATCCAAGTACCAGCTGTCCTTTCTGGGACAGTTTACTGGTAACTAAATCTACAACAATATGTCCCTTTTCGTTCTGAGAATGGGCTACAGCCAGGAAAATCCCGCAGATCATCATTACTTCAGTAAGTTCTGTCGCTCCAGAAATGGCAGAGTGAATAAGTTTGGTGTCCAAAATGACATCGACGAAGTTGAGAACAATCATTGTAAATAACAAGAATACACCGACGATGTTAGTCCAGCGGGCGAAAACGCCGACCTTGTCAAAAACATGAACCACCTTTTCCAGACCAGATGGCGGAGAGGTACTTTCTACACTTACCATCAGATACTCCTCACTTTTTCATAGAACCAGCGGTTATTAACTCGATCAACAGAGTCAATTTATTGATTTACCGTACCAAAGCACTGGCCTCGAAGAGGCCAGTGCTTTGGAGATTATTTCAGTGCAACTATGGGAAGAGAGTTATTTAGGAGCGTACTGTGGATCAGCGTATTTCTTGGAGAGCTCCAGGTATTTATCTACGAATGCCTGACCGGGTAACCCCGCGGCTTCCAAACTTTTGACATATTCGGCTCTTACATTGGCGGAAATCTGGGCCATCTTGTCAATTTCTGTTTGAGGAAGAATATATGTCTCAATATCAAAATCGGCGTCAGCCTTGGGCGGGGATTCTATAGCGTTCTTAACTACAGCAGCGTCCTGGAAATTAATGGCCCACTCTTGCATGCCATTAATAGTATCCTGAACTTCTTTCGGCAGGCTGTTAAATTTGTCCTTGTTAATGGAAAGGTTGACCAGCATTTCATCACAGGCGATGGGCAGGGTGGCGTATTTCATAATAGAACCCCAGCCAAACTCCCAGAGCAGATACCATGAGGCACCGGAACCTTCCTGAACTCCAGTCTGGAGAGCGGTGGTAGACTCCTCGGGAGGCACCGAGGTCGGGACCCAGCCGTAAGCCGCTATCAGTTCAGACGACCATTTGCCGACAGGCCCGATCTTCATGCCCTTGCTGCTTTCAAGGTCTTTGATCTGCTTTTTGGTAGTAAACATACCAACGCTGTAGCCCAAATTCCGCAAGAGAATTTTACCGTCAGAGTAGGGTTCGAGCATCTGGGGATAAAGCTGAGCAGTTTCATACAGTGTCCAGGCGGGACGGTTGGTGCTGTACTGGGTAAAACTTACAACATCATCCATAGGGAAGCGGCCCTGAAGCATGGAAGGGAACCATTCAGCCATGTCAACATCACCTTTGAGCATAGCATCATAAGCATCTTTCAGGGCGACCAGTTCGCCATTCCAATGCTCTTCGATTTTGACAAGGCCGTTGGTGCGTTTTTCTATTTCTCTGAAATAGGGGCCGATTACGTTTTTAGCCCAGAATCCAGACCCGTTGTTATGGCTGGTGAAAACCAGCGTGACCGGTTTTTGGGCTGCCGGAGTGGTTGCGGCAGGAGATGAGGCTGCAGGTGATGAGGTTGCCGGCGGACTCGAGCAGGCAATCAACGATGCGACCATTATCAAGGTCAGTATCAGGAAAATGATACCCGTGGCTGAGCGAATACCGTGAGATTTTTTCTCTTTCATTCTATCCCTCCAATATATTTATTGTTTATCAGGTTATTCAGCTTGTTGCAGCAGCTTTATCGTCTCCTGCCCTTAAATATATCATAATTCAGAGAGTGAATTCGATTATACCGGATATTATATTTTGTTAATAGATATTGACTCGCGTGAATCGCTAATTGGGGGTTATGATATGACTGTCTCCAAATCTCTATCATACGAGGTTTGATATCCAATATCAATAAATTATCTAAAATATACCGTGTTTCCATTCAGTTGTCAATGTCTCACCCAGCGCTATGTCTCACCCTGTACGAACGCATTTTGTATGGTAAGGTTAAGGCACCCCATCAATCTCCTGTGGACTAAATACCCCGGTGAAACAAATTCCTGCACCAGTATCTATCCCCGCAGGCACGAGGTTAACACTCTTATCAAACAATCTTCGTCCCCGCAGTCTTTAAGCCGCCAGCCCTTCACACTGCGGCGAGCAGTCTTTTCTTGTTCGACCAGATACGGCTAACCGGCATAATACCCAAAATTCTCTGCCGCATGGCCTTTCCGTTTCCGGTTTTGATCCTACTCCAGATCACAATAACCAACTAATTTTCCCCTCAGGTATTATAATAATCAGCATTGATTTATGGTTTAACAAGCTGTTGCTTAGGTCAGTTTGAAAAAGTCTAACTCAGTTATCCATGGCGTTATTTTATTCTTGAAAACAACAATCAATATGTTCAAAAACGGGTAACTCTAGTATCAAAGCTAAAATCCCAGGGAAAAACAGATGTTCAAACAATGACGTTTTTTGAACCCGAGTCAACTTTTGGAAACCTGGCTGCCTATTGAGTTTTGAATATTCTCTAAGTTAATGCGCAACTTGACTTAGCTTCCGGACAACACATACTCTTTCAGATATTCAAAAATTGATTGCTGTTAATAAACTGGCTAAAAACCCGGCCAATACTGCGACGATAAGTATGCCGGCTATAAATACAGCTACTAATCTTCTTTTAAAGATAGCCGCAAGTAAACTGATTTCCGGGATACTCATTCCGGCACCACCTATGATCAGAGCCACAACTGCGCCAGCACCCATCCCTTTC
>JAQULX010000070.1 GCA_028718465.1 Dehalococcoidales bacterium
CTGGCTGGCATACTGGCAGGTTTAGGAATGAGAGATGCTTTTTCCATGGCAGCAGATTTTTCCGGTATTACCGGCAATAACGAGCTTTTTATCAAAGACGTCGTTCACAAGGCTTTTGTTTCTGTTGACGAAGCTGGTACAGAAGCAGCAGCAGCCACTGCTGTTATATTGGATGCACAAGCTATTCATGGAGAGCCGGTTGAAGTTACTCTTAATCGACCATTTATCTACGTGATAAGAGATATTAAAACCGGCACGGTCCTGTTCATGGGGAATATGATGAATCCCGCTTTATAGTTTATAGGAATATGTAAATGACAAGGAATTTTACGATTAAGCATCTTTTCGGAGCTACTAACATAGCTATATTAACGGTGGTTCTGTCACTCATCGGTCTCTCATGCACTCAACCACCGGCCGATTCCCAAGAAGGCAGTCAGGGAGTGGCCGAAGAATTTGTGAAACAGGAAGCCACTTATCAGTTTGATGGGATTCCAGAGACCTTAAAAGTAACGAGTACTACAGCCGTGGGTAATGGCTGGAAATACACCCTCGAATTTGACAGCCGCCATGGAGGTTACGGAAACCGGACCGGCCAGGTACTTGCCGAGGTCATTACCCACCATGCTGCCGAAGTAACCGTTCAGGCTGGGAAGGTAACAAAAGCTATTATGGATCAGCAATGGGACATGCTTAACCAGCGCATAGATGTGGAAATAAAACTGGCACCCATAGACGAAGTCAAAGTTTATACTATGAAATCTAATCCCGCGCAGATAGGCGTCTATATCAAAGGCGGATTATCGGATGGCTGTTGAGAGCAGGCGCGGCAAATGGCGGCGGCAAAATGAACGATATGATGCTCTTTTTCCGGTTTATAGGTCTGACTCAGAGGAGATTGCCCGGCCGGGCAAGTGATCACCTGATTAGCTTCAATCTGAAATTGTGCCAGGGCTATCTTATCCTTCCCTAATTTACGCCCTTTCACTTCAGTGGGAACCAAAGTCACTGACTCCAGCTGACAGGCGCTTTCGGCTTTTTCACCACTGTATCCGCCGTCCGTGATCAATTGATCCAGTCCGGTTCGTTCTTTTAAATCTGGAATACGCTCAACTAAGATTGTTTCATCCGCAGTATTATTAGTGTGCAGGCTGATATCGGTCAGCAACTGCACCGGATTATCCGGATGGCAGGTTTCGGTAATGTTGAGAATATCGCCATGATAGTTCTCACCATTTTTATGGCGAAAAGTGGCGGTATCGTCGGCCGGGTTCTGTAACGAGCCGGAACTAATCTCCTTAGCCGGCTTAGCTTCGAGACTGGTTTTTTCTAAATCGATCTTAATGTTGTATTGTTCCATCAACAGCCGGCTCACATGTTGATAGCTTTTCAAGGCCCTGATCTCAGCTTCTCCAGCATAAGCCTCCTGCAACTCAAAGAGCAAATCACCCAGTTTTTTGACGTGCTCTTCAACTTCAGCTCGTTTGAGCTGGTAAGCAATATGATCGGCTGCTTCCTCAATATATCCGGTCAGACGTTCTTTCCATCGTGATTGCTCTGCCTCTGACAAATCTCTGTAAAAGTTCTGTAGGACTTTGGCAATTAATTCCAGCCGTGACATCTGTTTGATGCAGGAGCCTATCATGGTCGAATCCATACGCTGCATGTTAGTATTGAGTTTGAGCTTCATAATAGTCTCGTCGGTAAGGGCTTTGAATTCTTCTTCTAACAGATTCCGACCGGTTTTGTTTTCGTACTCCAACAGCCTTTGCCGGTTGTAATAAATTGTCCGCTCACTGAGAGTGATATCCCCCAGATTGTCCTGACCTAGCGCTCGGGCACACAGAAGATTGAAGTGGAACTGGTCAATCAGTTCCTCATCCGTATAATCATGCAGCGCTTTCAGAATTTCCAGTCCCACCCAGATATTGACCGGGAAGTTGGGACGGCTTTCTATGCTGCTGTAAAGTGCCGCATAACGCCGCTCATCGATCTTTTCAAATATGAGCTTGCGAAAGATCGGCGCCCAGCTTTTATCCAGACGTTTCAGCATTCCGGGTTTAAACTGATGTACCATACCATAGATACTTATCTGGCGATGTTTTTGATTCTCTTTAAACATTTCCCTGAACCTCTTGAATCGAGACTGGCTTATCTCAAGTTTAAGTGTTCTTCAGCCTTAATTCAATGGGTTTTGAGATACCTTTTTGCACTTTGGTCAGCTTTGTTTTATTAGACACAGACACCCTGTGTAAACACTGCCCCCTGGCGGACAGTTACCGAACTCTAATAAGAGGTCTAGAAGTTCTTGCCTAGCTCAAAAGCTTTCTCCAAATTCCCTTTTTTATAGGTATTCACTCCCGGAAGCATGCCGCCTAAAATCGCCATTGAAACTTCTTTAATACCGACATTGGTTAATCTATCATTCAGCATAATATTGCGCATGCTCCCAGCTATTCCGATTTCTTCTAAATGCTCACAGGTATGTCCAGCGGTACAAATAACGATTGCTTTTTGAATACGAATTTCGGTATGCCGATGTTCTTTATTATCGTAATAATAAGCATAGCCATAACTCCATACTCTATCGAACCAGCCTTTAAGTATCGCCGGACAATCGCTCCACCACACTGGATAGATGAAAGCCAGGGCTTCTGCTCTATTGATTTTTGCTTGTTCTTTTAAAACGTCGGGAGAGGGCGGAGCTTCCGGTATACGGGATATTTCTCGTTGGTATTGGATTATGTCCATATTGGACTGAAATTCCATTTCGTACAAATCACCAATCTCACAGGTATGACTTGCTTCCTGGAGACCGCTTATAAAAGCTTTCAGGACTTCCCTACTAAAAGAATATTTGCCTGGATGAGCAAATACGATATAAACATGCATCGACTAAACACTCCAAATTGTTATACAACTATAACTAATGTCCTCTGGCGGTAATCCATAGCACATATATACCATGGTAACTATTATGGTCAAGGTCTGTCTTAATAGAAGATATGGAGACAGATTGTCTTACGGAACTTCAAGGTACAATTTTTGGAAGCTAATTCCCTGAGCTGAAAAATCCGGGTGCTCCAGACGTTCACCGATATGCTTGAAGCCGAGCTTGGTGAAGAAGGCGACGGAGGTATTCCTGGCATATGTCTGGATACTTATTGTTTTATCCTGCGGGATTCGCTTTATGAGTTCTCTCACAAGGCGTTGGCCAATCGAGATACCCTGATATTCGAGCTTCACTGCAAGGTGGCGAATCTCAATATCATTACTGGAGTGCCAGTTGGCTACCAGACCCCCGATTATGCTGTGATCAACCATGGCAACAAGCTGCATTTCCGGACCACTCAATTGAAATGACATACGCATATTTCGGGGCATTCCCAGCGGTTTCCAGAGGACGCTCCAGAGTAACAGATCCAATTCCTTCTTTTCTTTTTCCGAAACAGCTTCTTTGATCAAGTAACTCACTTCTAATAACAACCTACTTTTTCGCAGTGATAATGCTTCTATTCAAGACGGTCGATTTATATTCGATGTTCTTAAAACCTGCTTCTTCTAGAAGGTTTTTCATTTCGGTGATTGAATAACATTTCCCCTCGGATAAGGCCATTAGAAGTACTGAATACTCTGCAACTGATACTGGGCCAGTTTTAGATTTATTTATATGGGCATCGTGGATAATTATCCTCCCCCCGGGGTTCAGACTACGGAAGGAGTTGGCTAAGACTATTTTCACCTTGTTTACGTCCCAATCATGCAGTATATGAGAGAGAAAGTGAATATCATAACCTTCCGGGAAGCTATCGCGGAACATGTCTCCGGCCAGGACATCAATTCTAGAGGCTAAACCGAGCTTATTAACAGAATATCTGGCTGCTTTGTCTACGGGTAGTTTTTCAAAAATAGTGGAATGGAGACCATGATATTTTTCTAATAGTATCGCCGAATATATACCGGAAGCCCCTCCGATATCCAGTATATTCTGGTACGATTGTAAATCTATTACCTTCAACAATCCGCGGGCTAGATAACCCCCCCGACTGTTCATGGCAGCAGTGAATGATTCAGCAAAATCATCATTTTGCATAGAAGTTGCCCAGTCTTTACCCTCTTTAGCTGCTGCCCAGTTAACCGGTCTGCCGGTCTGTAGAACTTTTTTCAGATCCTTGCAGATAGGCCTGTTTCTTAACGAACTCACATAAGACGTTAAATCGAAACCGGATTTACTTGTTAAGTAATCTTTTGAAACATCGGACAGATAGTATTTCCCTCTCTTCTCCTTGATAAAGCCATAGGCTTTAAAAAGAGTCAGCATGACATCGGTTGGTCTCTTCTTTATACCTAATGATTTACAGATAGTATCGATATCTGATGATGATTCATCAAGCCTATTAAAGAAATTAAAGTGGCTAACTGCGGTGATAAATAAGTCTGTCGCAAAAGAGCCTTCGCGTAAAGTAAATATTTTAGCCGGTAATGTCGTTGGGATATTTAACCAACTACTTATCATAGTTTCTGCTACCGAATTTTGGGATTATATCTGCATTTTTAAGGATATTATAGCTGAGTAACAGGCAACAATCTATCTTTTCGTGATCCTAGAAAATACTTCCCAATGTTTGTCCAGTGAAATCTCCCAATATTTATACCCAATTCTTTTTTCTTTCATATTAAAGCATAGTTATAACTATAGAGAATAACAGAAAGGCGCTTCTCCAAGGGGCATATTATAACATTTTATGTTCACACATCTGGTTTATTCTACATTGATAGTAGCCTTAAATGCCCACTCTTTTCCCACATCTTCTCCAGGGCGACTGTAAATCATTGATATTATGGCGGTACCCTTCTCTGTAGCCTTGAATATCCAAGTATCCTTGCAGGAATTGCCTAAGGCTCCCGTTTGATTGGAAGACAAGAATTTGTGGTCTGTCTGTTTTAAAATGTCCTGGTCACTAATCTGTGCTATTTCAGGCCACATAAAACCGGTGACAGGATTCGAGCCAAGAGTTATCACTAGAGTAGCACCAACATAGATACCTGATACTGAGGTGTTCCAGTGGTGTTCCGTAACAAGTCATCATAACTATATTCTATTGGCGCTAATTTCGGTTGTGGGGTACATCCAACAAGACCTGCCAAGATAGAAAGACCACAAATCAGGTAAATAATTTTCAATTTCACTATTTAATCCATCCTTTACCGAGAGGATTAAATTCACCTTTTGATACACCAACTAGGAAAATTAAAAGCTAAATGCTAAAAAACCACCGTAACTTCAAAATGCTTCTCCCGTCTTATTCTACTTTGCCTTTGATTTCAGGAAGGCTCGATTATTTCACCAAATACTCCACCGTTTCCGCCTTGTTTATATCCTCGCTGAGGAACCAGATATGGGAGGTCCTTTCACCCGGTGGAACTGGGCCAGCAACGGTAGTGGCTTGCGCCACTGTCCGTCCATCTTCGGTAACTATAGTGTCGGGCGGAGACAATTGAAAAACCCCTATGGTACACCAGGGTGTCCTGCTATGAAAGATTATCTTATCAAGCGGTTTAAGAGTGCCACCTTCCAGATAAAAAATGTCAGAATATTCATAGCTGTAACCGACATCACCGGACATGAAATCCACCTGAAGCGATAAACCGGCATCTCCTGGTTTCAGTGAAGATAGACCCAGGCTATCAATTTCTGTAAATACTTTTAGAGGATGCCGCGTTATGGACACTGACTTGCTTTCGCAAGCATGCCAGTCCAGCTCTCCCCTGGAGTTTTTCCCCACAAAATATACTTGCGGATTGCCTTTCTGGTTCCTGCCGTGAAAGATGAAGGATAGCGATAATGCTTTCCCGTCCTCGTCGGTATGAAGCATTAGTGATTCTAGCTCTGCGGAATCCTTTTGAATTCCCGTGGCTTCTGCTACCATATTCCACATCTGGACCAGCGACAATTCATTAAGCTCCTGCGCAATTACCGGTTTTTCTTTTGCACATCCAGGTAGAGCAGCTATCATCAATATGGCAATCAAGCATAAAGTTATTGCTATAGTCCTTGAAAGAAAAGGTTTTCTCACTTCGCCTCCCTTACTTGACGATTTTACCGTTGTAGCCGCCGTCGGTGTTCCCATCCTCCATATCAATGGTCTCCACCAGCTTGCGAAATTCGTCCTGGAGCAGTACCCCCTTATGTCCCAAATATCTGATGAGCGAAGACAGATATAATCTTAGCTCTCCGTTCTCCCTTTCGAGTTGAGCCACCCGGTTCTTGAGCGTTGTATCCCCGGATCCAGCACCAGCAGCCAGTTGCTGCCGCATCTCCTCAATCTCCATTCTCTGGTCTTCAATATCCATCTGCTGGCCCCAGTTTCCCAGCAGTAACATTCTTCCCCATCCCATATTTCTTTCTCCTTTCAATAATCTCCTGCTATGATATTTGTTCTTTCGTTAAACCTCTTCCATATTGCATAGAAGAGACAGATGATTCCCGCCAAGCTAATTAAACCCAGGAATATTTTAATGCCGGATATGGCTCCCGCCGCACTGACATTGGTCAAGCCGCTTTGTATCAGATAACGTTGTATAACCGGCACGAAGATGCTTAGAAAGATGCTTGCCAACATCAGGCTGGAGCCTATTATCAACAGGCGTTCAGGTCTGCCATCTCCCCGATTGAATAAAACAATGGATAAGACCAGTGCCACGACCCAGACTGCTAAGCCCGGTGCGGCATTTACAAGGCTGCTAATAAACACGCTAAAGTTAATACCAATATCAGGTTCCATTTATCCTCCATATAACTAAACGTTCGCAATACTGATTCCTATTTAGAACGGGCGGAAATTAGTTTACTCTTCATCTCTGCTATTTCTTCTTCAGTTAGCTTATTACCCTGCAAGGTAATAATCTCCAGCTTTGGGAATGAAGCCTGGATTAACGGAGAGGCATCGCTTATATAGTTATAGTTCAAATCAAGCCTCTTTAATTCAGGTAAAGAGGCACCCTCAAAGGGAGTAAGATTACTGATATTATTAACTCTCAAGTCCAGGTATTCAAGCTGCCCCAGGTCTGTCAAAGCAGTGATATCGCTGATCCTATTATGATAGAGTCCCAGGCTGCGTAAATTAGTCAGTCCTGACAGCGGAGAAATGTCTTCAACTTGGTTATCGCTCAGGTAAAGGCTCTTCAGATTACTCAAGCCGGATAATGGTAGAGTGCCTTGAATCAGGTTATGATTAAGATAAAGATATCTCAGATTTTTCAAACCCCCACCTATGGCAATGATATCCGGTATATTATTGATGCCGAGATCGAGGTGAGTCAACATGGTAAGCCGTGAAAGTGCCGCTGATGAGGAATCGACTTGATTCCAGCCCAGGTCCAGGTATTCTAATTCGGTAAGCGGAATTAAAGGCTCAGTATCCACAATGCGGTTGTAGCCCAGTTCGAGCTTCTTCAGGTTTTTGTGATTCGCCAGAGGCGTAACATCGGTAATCAGGTTGCTTGTAAGATTGACCTCGATCAGATTATCAAGTCGGCCGAGGGGCGACAAATCCGTGATATGGTTATTGTCCAGGTTAAGGTATTTGAGATTGGGACAGTGCTCCAGCCCGGCCAGGGAGACAATCTTCCGGCCCGGGGCAGATATAGCGTCCACTTCCTTCACATCCTCAGCTTTCACCGGTGCGGTGAGATTGGGAAAGTTATCAAGGAAATAGGCCTCCAGGTTGGGATCAGGGAACAGCCTATCCGAGGAATAGACTTCCACCGGATACGGCAGCAAGGATTCCTCTTCAGGTAGCTCGATAGAAGCAATTACCGCTTTGAAATCTTCCGGGCTTACCTCTTTGCCGGGCATCGCCCGGATAATGAACTGCGGCGTCTCCCAGTCCGGCAACCGCCATTCCGCCCAGGTGGTATCTCCGTTACTCATCAGGTAAACATCAGCGTTGCCGATCCTTTCGGTATCTCCGATTTCCAGTCCCAGGTATTTCGGCAAGTAGTTATCCTCCGGAGAAGGCAGGAAAGCCTCATAATAGTATGAACTGGGCACGGGGTAGCCTCTCCAGTAATAAAGCGTGAGCACAATGCTCTGATGACCGATGGTATCGAATATCTCCGGCCATAAGCCCGCAGAGCCCGAGGCTACCAGATGAAAACCGTTTGGGTCAAGCTCGCCAGGAATCTCCTTATCGGAGAGTACCATGTTGATTTCCGGTACTTTGATTCCTTTGGCAATAATGCCACTTTCCCGGGGAATAACCCTTTGGACCTGGCGATTCCCCGGAAACGAGACCGGCAGGGGTACCGGGGATAGTATATTCTCAACGGCGGTTTTTAATTCCTTTAGTCCGGTTTCAGAAGTTGCCACCTCAAGCCCTTGAAAATACTCACCAACACTCCTGGCTTCCGGCGGAATGCCTGTAGACACCTCGGTTTGTTCACCGGTTATCAGGCTGCAGGCAGGGAATGTCAAAACTGCCAGTAACAGAGTGACAATCAAGATGTACTTCATATGTTTCATATTTACTCCCTGGTTATTGCTATGGACTCTTCTTCCCTTAATTCCAAATGAATCAAGCAACCGGATTCAAAACACGTCCCATAAACAGGATGGAGTCTGTCTCCATATCTCGAATAACAAAAATGAACGGCCGGTCCATGGTAACCTTGCCGGGTAGGGATGCCACCATAGTAGCCGCCGTGGCGGCGGAAGCCTCGGTGCCGTTTTCATCCACGGAGACGAAGGCTTTGTGTGTTACATTATCAATCCATAAGTCCTCAATATCCGTCATGCCAGAAAAGTTAGCATTATCGGCATCGAAAGCATCCGCCATGCCCAGGGCAGAAAGGACATCTTTCAGGTCGAATTCCGATTCAAACTGGAACTTGGGCATCGCTACTTGAGTGTTCCTTATTTCAAACTGGCTGATGATGGCAGCCAGCGTTTGAGAATCGAGAGCATCCTCGAAAGCGATAAAATTGCCTTCATCCGGCAGCAGGATCACCATAGAAAATTCCTCGCCTTTATAAGGCAGTTCCGCCGCCCGGTAGCCATCGCCTTCCATATAGCCGAACAACATCGTCTGGTGCATCATGGGGACGGTGACATTACCGCCGTCCAGCAGGTAAAAAGGCCCATCTTTCGTGTCCGATAACATAAATTTATGCAGCCAGGCCGCCTTAAAGTAAATGGCATTGGTCAGCACCAGCCTGGTATCACTGGTCAGGCTGTCAGGCTCGACCAACTCTTCAATCCTTCCTTCGGTCTGCTGGCTAACCCAGTCATTGATGGTTAGACGGGACTTCTCCGTATCACCGAAATTTACTATACGCAGTCCGGTGCCGTAGTTCTCCGCCAGGGTGTCCAGGAACGCTAGCCGGAATTTATAGTCTTTCTGTCCCCAGATAGCGTTGGCTACGCTTAAGCGGAAGGCCTCCGCATCCCCTCCTTCACCCCGGCTGTTAAGTTCCCGCTCCAACCAGTTGAAAGCTGGGTGAAGCCTTTCTTGCGGCAGGTCATAATGCATAACATCAGCCATTTGTTCCGCAGTAATGCCATTGGCCCCGGCAAAGGTCATGGCCAGCGCCGCGGAAATGCTGTAGGGCGAATAGAAAAAATTGCCATCCTCTCCTTTAAGCTGTTGGTACAGGTCGAATGCAAAAGCGCTATTACCATCGGTAAAAGTATTCTGGTCCGCAGATGGCACCTCCGGCGCCGCCAAACGCACCTTATCAGACTGCAAGATAGAACCGGAAGCCACCACCATCCCATCTATCACCCCTGGCGTGCAGGCTGCCAGACCAATTAAAATGGCTATCGTTAATAGAATACCGACCTTCTTCATAGCTTCCATCTCCCTTTATTAAGCTACTTGCTGTAGTAGCTGACGCCTCCATGGGTCCCAAACCAAAGATTACCGCGGCTGTCCTCCATGAGGCAAAGCACGTTGTTGCTGGCAAGGCCGTCTTCAGAAGTAAAGGTGTACCACTCAGCGCAGTTGAAATAGCTGACGCCTTTATTGGTAACCGCCCAAATA
>JAQULX010000071.1 GCA_028718465.1 Dehalococcoidales bacterium
TATT
Source organism: Dehalococcoidales bacterium (assembly GCA_028718465.1). The sequence goes on from JAQULX010000071.1 coordinate 5, forward strand.
TCGTTTCGATTATTTAGTTTTTAAAGTGCATTTAAGCTCAAGCTTAAGCTTGAGTGCAATAAGTTATAACCCTGATTAAGGTTATGGTTAATCTTAGCTCTTAAAAATTGTCTAAAGTCCAATAAATATATTTACTTATGGTTAAACCATATTTCCTCGATATTATTTCGGGGATCTTTTCAATCGGTTTTAAACCTGAAAACCATTTATGAGATGGCCTCTAAAAAGATTACACTTCATTTACCGAAAAGTTTAGTTAAAACCAAGCAGATGAATTTATTTCAAAAATAATTTAAATGCCCCTTGCGTGCACATTACCACGCAGCCGCCACATCCGGCACACTTATCCTGGTTTACCTTTATTTTTCCCTTATCGGAATATATAGCTATGCAAAGGTTATCCAGACAGCGTCCGCAGCGGGTGCATTTGGTTTCATCGAGATGGCTGACCACGCGGTCTGCCATCATATCCACTTCTTCCTGGTACTTGATGTACGGTTGCCCCAATCCAACGATTTCCTGCACGCTATGATAACCTTGATCTAGCATGTATTTCCGCAGGAACTCGTTACTCCGTCTGACGAGACCCCTTCCCTGTTCCATGACCCCGGTACACAATTGAGTCAAGGAAGCTCCCAGCATCATGGCTTCTACACAATGCTCCGGTGTCACCAGACCACCGGAGGCTGCGATATCTATGCCGGGTACGAATCTGGCAATCGCTGCTACGTCTCGATAGCAGACTCTTCTTAACCATGAACCGGAAGTTAAACAGAATGGATTGCCATCCATGAATGGCCATGAGGATTTACCCCGGTTATAAATATCGGGAGGCATTATTCCCACTGCTCCCCCGGTAACCAGAACATATCTGGCTCCGGCATCTCGGGCTGCTTGTGCCACTCTGACAATACGTGGAAAACCGGTTTCTGCGGATAGTTTGGCTCCCACCGGGATATTAACTGACTTGACTACTTGCCGTACGATTCCTTCAACCAGATCGGGTTGATCTCCTATCAGTGTGCCTTGAAAACGGGCCGGGAACCTCTTTTGGAGGAAATCCTCAACGGCTCCTCTCATTCCGGCTGGTCCGGGACAGGAAAAATTCAGCTCAATCAAATCCGCCCCCAGTTCTTCCGCCCTTTTAGCCCCGTCGACATAAGTCTCGGGCAAATCACTCAGTCCTAGAATCTGAGAAATGATAGGCACGTCGGCAGGCTTATTCTGTTTTAAGGTTTTGATCAGGTTTTGAGTAAAGACGTCAAACATCATAAATTGCCCGGTATCTATCACAAAAGGCGCCATCACATGATAATAGATACCCTCTACTCCGTAAGGCTTTGCCGCCGTTTCGGCTTTCACGATCCGCATGGCATCCTGTAAGCTCAGGTTTTCCTCCGGCCGTGCCCATTCTACCAGCTTTTTTTGTGTAGCCTCAGTGGCAAAGAACCCGAGTATATTAATATAACCTGCTCCGGCCTGGATATGCTTCAGCAGTACTTTGGCGTCAGCTACTCCGGGTTCTTCCCGGTCTTCGGGGATATCTTTCCCAAAATGGTGGGCAACGGCCGCAACTCCGACAGGCGACCTGAAACGTATTCCGGCCATCGTGACGCCTAAATCAACCGCATCTTCCTTGCTAGAATTCTTTATCACTGGTGTTACTCCAACAGGTTTCCCGGTTCATTTATCTAATAAACCTCCGATTAATTCGATCAGGTCGTGTCACTGTTTACAAATTCTTTTTAGGAACAGCCATCACACTCCAAGATGTAACCTTTCCAATGAAACCATTATTACCTTTTCTGGCGGACATTGCACTTGGATGGCAACTAATTCATTGATGTTAATTCGATCTGACCAATGAAAAAACTCGAAAACATGCTTTTAAATTAAAAAAGAACAACCGCTATCAACCTCACTGATCTTAAAACAAATCCTCTAATACTACTTTGCCAAAAAAGTATTTCTATTCTTATTTGAGGTTGCCTTATAGGAATAACCCCTATTGGACTCCCATTACCTACAGTTTAGAGTATCAACCAGGTTATTATGACTCCTTCACTTTATTTTTCATTGCCCAGATCGAAAGCAATGGCTTTTTTATGTACAAATTCTTCCAGGCCTGAGATTGAAAGCTCTTTACCGTAGCCGCTCTCTTTGTATCCTCCCCAGGGATAATCCGGCATACCTAAGATATCCCCGTTGATCCAGATTGTTCCGGCTTGAATCTCATTAGCCATGCGGATAGCCCTGGGAATATCCCTCGACCAGATTCCTGCCGCCAGTCCGTAATCAGTGTCGTTGGCCATTCCAACCACATCATCCTTAGCGGAGAATTTAAGGAAGCAGGCTACCGGGCCAAAGATCTCCTCGCGGGCAATCTTCATGTTCTGGGTAACATTCATGAAAACGGTAGGCATTACATAATACCCTTTATCTAAGGGCGGTGTCGTAGGGCGCTGGCCTCCCAGGATCAGCTTAGCCCCTTCTTCAATCCCGGATTTAATGTATCCCTCTACTCTATCCCGATGCTCCAGGCTAACCACCGGCCCCATCATTGTCTTTTCATCCCGGGGATCACCCACTACTATCTTTTTAGCCTCTGCCACGAATTTCTCTGCAAATTCGTCATAAATTTTCTCATGCAAATAATATCTGCCGGTAGCAGCGCAGGCCATACCGGTATTGCCGAAGCAGGAAGGCATGGCACTTTTTACTGCGGCATCTATATCGGCATCTTCAAGAACAATCCAGGGATTCTTTCCTCCTAATTCCAGTGTTACGGGCTTTACCGTTTGGCTGGCTAGAGCTAATATTCTTTTACCGGTCTCACAGCTTCCCGTGAAAGATATCATGTTAATACCCGGATGGGAAGCCAGGGTTTCACCGACAGTTCCGCCCGGGCCGGTAACTATATTAATCAGACCGGCTGGCAGGTCCAGGTTCTCCAATATTTCTCCCAGCTTCAGGATTTCCAGAGAACAGGCGCTGGAAGGTTTAATGACGCAGGTATTACCGGTAGCCAGCGCCGCCGGAAGCTTAAAGCCTGTATTTATCAAAGGTCCGTTCCAGGCTATAAAAAGGGCGCAGACACCCCGGGGTTCACGTTGCAGATAGAAAAATTTATCCGGCCGGGCAGAAATAACCTGGCCCATGAAAGACCGGCTCACCTGGGCAAAATATTTAAACGTTTCCGGAAGCATCATCACTCCCCCACCTGCCATAGCTACCGGGGTGCCGTGATTAATTATATCTAATTCAGCCAACTCCGGAGCCGACTCCGCGATTTTATCAGCCATCTTGCATAATATTTCGGATCTTTCGGCTGGAGTTTTCTTTGACCATATCGGGAGGGCTTTACGAGCTGCAGCTATCGCTTCATCAATGTCAGGCTTATCGGCTAAAGGTACTCTGGCAATTTCTTCCCCAGTGGCAGGATTGTAAGCCGGAAAGGTTTTTCCTGAACCGGCATCTACCCATTTCCCACCAATCCACATTTTATAATTCTTCATTTATTTTTATTCCTATCAATCTATTTTTAAAAGCTTTTTGAACTACTAATACATTGTCAATCCACCATCTACACTAATAATCTGGCCAACGACATCTTTTGAGACATCCGATGCCAGGAAAGCAACCATATTTCCAATATCTTCCGGAGTGGTAAACCTTCCAACAGGAATAGTAGATTCAAACATGTTTCGCATTTCTGGAGTAGCCTGTACCATAAACCCGGTATTTCCCGCACCTGGAGCAACGCTATTTACATTAATTCCCTGTTTAATAACTTCAAGAGCCAAAGATTTGGTTAAGACCATGACTCCGGCTTTTGCAGCACAATATGTGGAAACCCCGGTACCACCGCTCTTCGCCCCAAAAGATGAGATATTAATTATCTTTCCACTTTTTCGAGCAATCATATGACCAAGAACTGCTTGACAACAATTGATGCATCCTTTTAGATTAACATTGATATCAAAATTTATGGATTCTTCTGTTTTTTCTATGAAAGGCATCGGAATGGATGCTGCACCGGCATTGTTTATCAGGATATCAATCCCTCCTAATTCAGCTATTGCAGCTTTTACCATTTCATCTACCTCTGATTTATTGCATATATTAGCCTTAAGAGCAATCGCTTTTACTCCCTTGGCCGCAGCTTCAGTGGCAGTCTGTTTTGCGCCTTCAAAGTCAATATCTACCGACACAATATTGCATCCTTCGTTAGCCAAAACCCGCACTATGCCCTTTCCAAACCCAATTTTGCTTCCAGTCCCAGTTATGATTGCGATCTTACCTTTTAAACCTAGATCCATTAGTTTCTCCTTCTGAATTTTTTTAATGGTCAAACCGGGTATAACCGTAAAATAAATGAAATCTTTATCCTGTGTTAAATAGCGCTTCAAATTTCAAAATCTATGCAAAAATTATTCATTATCAATGTTTTTAAAAATCAAGGCATCATTAGGCAATTAACAAGCTTGTTATCTGGGAATTATTACCATTTCAGATTTTTAGTTTAAATACAGGATATTTAGAATTTGTACTTACACTTCCTATCCTCCCATCATCAGACTGGGCAACCATAAAGATATTTGAGGTATAAATATTACCAATAACTGTAAAACTAATATGGCACCTATAAATGGATAGGTGGATTGGAATATTTTGAATAATGGTACATCCTTGACTACTGTACCAAGAGCAAAAACAATAATTCCGAAAGGTGGAGAGAGTGAACCTATATTAGTCGCAACTACCAGACATACTCCAAGTTGTACCGGATTGATACCTACTTGTTGCGTGAGTGGAAATATTATGGGTACTAACAGTAAAGTGAGAGCCAAAGAGTCCATAACCATTCCCAATATAATAAATATAGCCACGATTATGATTATGATAAGAGTAGGAGAATCGGTAAGCCCGGAAATGAACGATGCTATTCCAAATTGGACTTTAGTTAGTACTAGAAACAGGTTAAATTCAAGACAACCAATTAGCAGAAAACCCACCATACCGGTAACTAATCCAGTTTGCACTAGAGCTCGAAAGAAATCTCCCTGGCGAAGCTTCTTCCTGGCTAAAGCCAGAATTAAAACTATAAAAGCTCCGCAAGCTCCGGCCTCAGTCGCCGTAAATAGTCCGGCATAGATACCGCCAATGATAACTAGAAATACCACTAATATTGCCCACATTCCCGGGGCCATCGTCAGCTTCTGTCTCCAGGTAGTGGCTGGGCCAGGTGTACCCCACTCAGGATTACGGCGGCACATGATATAAATGATTGCGATGTACAATACAGCACAAATCAATCCAGGAAGAATCCCTGCGATGAAAAGTTTACTGATAGAAGTGAGGCTAATGGCGCCATATACAATAAAGGCGAAGCTGGGCGGTATCAGTTGTGCCAGCATACTTCCACCGGCAATAGAACCCAGAGTCAACATGTCATTATATCCATATCTCCTCATTTCCGGTAAAGATATTGATGTAAAAGTAATAGCCGCGGAAATCGAATCTCCACTACAAGCTCCAAATCCAGTATTCCCTACTATGACAGCTCCAGCCAGACCGCCTCTATATTTGCCTATCCAGGCCCGGACACCGTAATAGAATTCTTCAGCTAGTCGGCTATGTTGAGCCAGGAATCCCATCATAACGAACATAGGAATAGTAGTCCAGGCATAATTGGTAGCGCTGTTATAAGGGATTGTTCCAAGGGAAGAAATGGCTGCCGGGAAGTCTTTAATAATCCAGACACCTGCCAATCCGACGATGCCGAAAGCAAAGGCAATCGGTACCCTGAGGAAAATAAGTACGAAACAAATTAACAGGCCGATAAGTCCAATGGCCAGAGGAGTCATCTTTTCACCGCCTTAAGAACAAAATCTATTGTTTGCAGCAAGACTACCAGACCAAATAAAACCCATCCAATGCCCATGATATAAAGGAATGGATATACGGGTGTCTTAAGTATAGAGGTGGTTAGTGTTGGATTCATCAGAGTAGTTCCTCTCGCGAAGGATTGCCAGGCCGCCAGGAAAATGAATATAAAACAAAGAAAATAAGTCACACTTCCGATAATAGCTTGAGTTCTGGCGGATAACTTTTCGGTCAGTATACCCAAATCGATATGGCCTTTTTGCGTCATAGTATAAGCACCAGTCAGGAATATTCCTATAAGTAGCAGAAATGAGGAAATCTCAACTAGCCCGGGTACTGGTGAATTAAAACCATAACGCCCCACCGCGTGTGCAACCGTCAAAGGCATCATTACCGCCAAAAATAATACACCACAATAATGTGCTCCCTTCGATATCTTTGTAATCCATTTCTGTGCGCGAGCTATAAATCCGGATGGGGATTCTTTCAATATTGCAGAAATCGATTGCTGAGACATAACTTGTTTACCTCCGATTCTTATGCCTTTGAGCAGCCTATATGCTGGAGGCTAATGGAAATATCCAACATTGAATGAAATACTTAAAGTTTATCAGGGAGACAATAATTACAAAGCGTTAGTAGTTACTGTTTTATCGATTTCAACATATTGTTGCCAGGCTGAATTTAGGGATAATTGTGTAGCATTATTAGAGATATCCCTAAATTCAGCCTCTAATTAGGTGGCCTAAACTTAATATTTTAAATTTTTTAGTAAGCCGGAAGAGCATTCCATTCATTAAATATTTTTTGATCCTCTTCACTGACACCTGTATACAGGTACTGCTCACTGAAGGCAAACCAATCTGCTAAAATAGCCCTGGCTTTATCTTCTCCAACTATGGGAGTAACGCTCTTTACCCAATCCTCTTGAATTGGTTTAGCCGCCTCTATCCATTGTGCTTTATCGGCATCCGATAGAACCGTCGGCTCGGGTAATCCTTTGGCCTTCCAGCGTGCTACAACATTCTGTCTGTATATTTGTGCATTCTCATCCCACACAGACCCCATCACTGAGGCTAAACGTTTAGCATTTTCCCCCTCAAACAATTTCTGAAGATCAGCAGGAAGGCTATTCCAGGTCTTGAGATTCATAGCCACTAGCCAGGGTGTATCTTGAAGTCCTACTTCCATACCATAATTCAATAAATCAGGATAAAATTGATCAACTGCAGTATATCCAACGGTATGACCGTCTACGACCCCCTTGGCCATAGAATCATAGCTGTCTTCCATGGCTACATTTTGCGGGCTGCCTCCGAAATGCTTCAAGATTGCAGAGTTGGCAGGACCAATTTCAATCTGCATCAACCCTTTCAAATCTGCCGGACCTTTGAGAGGTGTTTTAGTGGTAAAATAATGATATGAAACATTATGCGTGTAAAAGATAAACTTCGCATCCGAAAATTCAGCCTGAAATTCTGGATATTTCTCGTAGAGAGCCATACCCGCCATGGATCCCCGCCTGGTAGCCCAGGTATCAAAGACACCTGATAGGCTTCCCACTTCACTTAGAGGGAAGCGGCCTGGCGAAAATCCGATCATTTGGAATCCCATGTCAACAATACCTGATACAGATGATTCGTAATGATCAGTTACCTTACAAGCTTGATTATTTGGGATAATGGTTAACTTGATTTTGCCTTTACTCGCTTGGTATAGCCATTTACCCCAGGCTATTGTGACCTGATTGTACTCGTCGGTTAAAGGTCCTGTGGTGCTAATAGTAAGTTCATATACTTTGTCTGCTGCTGGGGTGGCTACTGGCGCCTGTGTGTTTTCTGGTGTCTTGGTGCCGCAGCTCAAGGCAAAAACCCCTACCAGGACTGAGATCGTAAGTAATAGGCATAAAAATCCTCTCTTTCCCATTGAAAACCTCCTTAAAGGATAAATTATGTCGTACGACATTTAGTGAATGCCATTATTCAAATGCATATCTATTCTACTAATCTCGCAAATTGTTCTCGCTTTTTGTCTATCCATCATTATGTGTTAATAGTATTTAATTTCTTCGATGCTCGTCGTATTATCCTCCATATGTTTTTTACTTAGAACACAATCACGTTACGCAAAGCCTCACCTTTTTCGACAGAAGTTATGGCTTCGTTAATCCGATCTAGAGGATAACGACCTGTAATCATCTCATCCAGTTTGATGCGTCCAGCCTTATAAAGCACAATCAGTTGGGGGATATCATTAACCGGGTTAATCGAGCCTCCTTTAGTTCCGATTATGGCTTTCTCGAATATAGGAATGTCGCCCAGGAATAAAGGAACTGGTTCATTAACGACTCCAACTATAACAACAGTTCCACGTGGGGCAACCATCTGTAAGCTTTGTTTCACGGCTTCAACACTACCAACAGTCATAAAGACATAATCGGCTCCCCGTCCGGTTGTCATCTGCTGGATTATTTCAACGGTATTTTCGGATCGAGAGTTAATAGTATGGGTAGCTCCAAACTTGAGAGCCGTTTTAAGCTTGCTATCAACGACATCCACAGCAATGATAGGATAAGCTCCTGAGATAACCGCTCCCTGTACCGAACTGATGCCCACGCCGCCTACCCCAATTACCACAACACTGCTGTAAGGTTTTACTTGTGCCCGGTTAACGACAGCTCCAAAACCGGTAGTAAAACCACAAGAAAGAAGAGCAGCGGAATCCATGGGTATGTCAGCCGGAATTTTAACCAGCTGGTTTTCAGCCACAACAGAATATTCAGAGTTGCCAGCCCCTTTCATACAGGTGGCTACTACCTGTCCGCTTTTATTATGCATCCGGCTTTCGGCATCCAGGGCATACCTGGCGGAACACAGATGGGGAGATCCTTTAGTGCAGTAGTAGCATTTGCCACAAGGTGAAAGCAGCATCGTTAATACAGGATCACCCGGCTTAACCGAGGTAACCCCTTCCCCAACTTCGACAACGTAGCCGGAGGATTCATGACCGGGAACCACAGGCACCGGCATGCCCGGGAATTCGCCTTTAATGAGATGAATATCGCTATGGCAGATGGCAGTAGCGGAAATGCGGACCTTAACTTCTCCCTTCTGCGGTGGATCGATATCTATTTCCTCTACTATCAGGGGTTTACCAAACTCATAACAGACTGCGGCTTTCATAATTCCTCCAATATCAATCAATATTAGTTAACAGAAATCTTTTTGGGTCAGGATAATATAAATTAATTCGAAACATGATTCGGTTGCTGGATTCTAAACACATTTCATTTTTATATCTGTGCCTACCATAAGGTCCGCTAATGACTGGCTAAAACGGTTATATCATATATCTTCAATTTAGAAGAGTCTCAAATTTGAAGTAAATGATAGGTTTTGTATAAGCTTAAAGTTGGATTGTAACATCAGGTTTTGACAGCTCTATTGTCACAACGAGCATCGAAAGAGATATGCCAAAATATGATATGAGTTACATACTATTGAAGATATTAATAGCTCAATTAATAGAAGCTTGGATTTCCAGGGTAAGAATGTGGAATGTCTATTTGAAATTAGATATAGATATCCTGATGTTCAATATCTTTGTTATATATCAGACATCAGAATTAAGTAGTTACTTATCAAGATCTGTGATTGATAACTTCGTGCTCCATAACAGATTGAAGGTTGAAAAACATTTGTGCTTATCAAGATTATACGGAATGTTTAGTTTGAGGATATTAAGAGAGGAACATTTACTAAAAAAGTTGAGTCTTTCCTTAATAAATATGACGAGTCTTTAATATTTCACAGTATCAATATAAAAATACTATATAAGTCGCATTAAATATATGCCAGTCTGCATGCTGGAGGCCTCGGACGGAATACCTTAATATCCTCGCCGAAGGCGAGACGGAATAGCGGGAGACCCTTTAGGGTGCCCCGAAGCATCTCAGGATGGGGCTGAATTAATCAGGCATTTATTTATTGTGTTACATATCGAACAATTTAGTTTATAAACAGGTTTTGTTTAGAAACAGCCACCCAATCTCATAAATCAAGAAAATTGATAATCAACTCGAGGATGCTATATTTAAGATGCTGTTCCAGATACCCTGGTTCTTCCACAATCGATACCT
>JAQULX010000072.1 GCA_028718465.1 Dehalococcoidales bacterium
ACCTGAACCTGACAGACTGCGGCGGCGTACCCGTGTACACCCTGGAAAACCAGGAATATTTCGGCACCCGGGAAGTCTACTTCAACGACCTGGAGCGTTTCTTTTTCTTTTCCCGGGCAGCTTTTGAAATCCTGCCGCAAATGGACTGGCAGCCTCGCGTGGTCCATTGCCACGACTGGCTTACTGCCCTGGCGGTGATGTGGATCAAAAAGGCCGGCTACCCCTATGCCACGGTTTTCACCATACATAACCTGACCTACCAGGGCTTTTTCGATGAGAATTTTATGCGCCATCATGATTTGAAGAAGGACTGGGATTATTCTCCCCCCGGCGCTCCCCGGCCGCCCCGGTGCTTCATCAGTCAGGCTATTCTCTGGGCCGATATGGTAACCGCGGTCAGCGAAACATATGCCCGCGAGATCACCACCCCCGAACTCGGAGTCGGACAGGACGCCCTGCTCAGGTACCGGGGCGCGTCCCTGGTCGGGATCCTCAACGGTCTGGACACAGACTACTGGGACCCGCAGGCCGACCCTTTTTTACCGGTCAACTTCGGCCCCGGGGAAACTCCTAAACGGACCCTTAACAAGATCGCTTTGCAAAAAGTCTGGGGGCTGCCGGTTGGCGGCGATATTCCTTTGATCGGCATGGTCCAGCGGCTGGACGAGCAGAAAGGATTGGATATCCTGTTACAGGGGTCGGACCGGCTCCTCAGCGAGACCGGGGCGCAGTTCGTAATCCTGGGTGAGGGCTGGGACAATTATGAGGATATCCTCCGCCAGCTAGCCTCCCGCTATCCCCGGCAGGTAGCCTCCTACATCGCCTTCGAGATAGAGTTGGCTCACCTTATTTACGGAGGCTGCGATATGTTCCTGATGCCCTCGCGCTTCGAGCCCTGCGGCCTGGGGCAGATGATCGCCATGCGTTACGGGGCTTTGCCGGTCGTGCGCCATACGGGCGGACTGGTGGATACCGTGCCCCCGCTCAGTCCCGACTTTAAAACAGGCCGCGGTTTCGTATTCCATGAATACAGTCCGGCAGCCCTGGTAGCGGCAGTAAAGGAAGCGGTAGAGGCTTTCAGAAATAAAGGCGCCTGGACAGAAGCGGTTCGGAGAGTCAGCCAGACCGACTTTTCCTGGCAGACTTCCGCCCGGAAATACGAGCAGGTCTATAAACAGGTGACGGAGCGGTAGAATACCGGCGTTCAAAATTTGCCAGTATTTAGAAACTCCAAATACCAGGCTGCCGGACCGGATGTCTGCCGCCGGGAGAACAATTATACCAATACCCAAGTGAGAACTGCATTTCCCACACTTTCTACGTTTGAAAAAATGTGGCTCTCATCGTGTATGAGTTTGGTGCCAGATAGTTCTGTTCAGCCGGCGCCGGCCTGACCCGGCTATTGCATTCCTCCTCTACAACTGCTGCGCCCGTAATCGCCAAGCGACGGCTTCCATATGGTAACCCCTTCAGCAATCTGGAAAGCCCCTTACACTAACCGGGGCTCAATAACAAGTGTTGAGTATGCGGATTGACTGGCGATCAACATTAAGTATAGAATATGTTATAGACTTCCAGCGGGAGTAACTCAGCGGTAGAGTGCCTGCCTTCCAAGTAGGACGTCGCGGGTTCGAATCCCGTCTCCCGCTCCATCAAGCTCAGGCGACATCCTGCCTGGTTCTGCGAGACGAAGCTGAGTCAAAGCTGGAGGCGACGACCTGCCTGAACAAAAAATCATCACCATCACCGACCGCAAATGAAAATTGAACAACCACAGTTCCATCGGTCTTCATGATCTTATTGAAGGTTTCCTGTTTTCCATTAGTGCTGAAGGAAAAAACCCCAGAACCGCTGAATGCTACAGTGACAAATTGCATACACTTCTCAAGTATGCCCAGGAGCATAAGCGGCCGGATTCTATCAATTTACTCGATATACAAAGGTTCCGCGAATTTCTTTCCTGGACCGGGTCCCGAGAAATCATTCAGACTAACTGCCACGGCGGAACATATGTCCGGAAAGCCAGGCCATCAACAGCATGGTTCTACTATAGGGCTTTAAGACGCTTGTTTAACTGGGCTTTAGAGTCCAGTCCTATCTCATCTATTCGCTTCAAACCGCCATCTCCACCTCCGGTACAGGCTTACTCGCGAGAGGATCTCCAGAAGTTATTGGCAGTCTGTGATCTGGATATTAAGAGTGGATCATTTTTCACCGGGATTCGGAATAAAGCCATGCTGCTCCTTTTCATTGATGCCGGAATCCGCCGGTCAGAGCTGGCCAATCTTAAGATGAGTGACCTGGACATGGATAACCGGTTTGTAAAAGTCCTGGGCAAGGGCAATAAAGTGGGCATGGCCCCATTTTCGGCTAAAACTGCCAAAGCTATCTGGGCTTGGACACTAGAGCGTAAAAAGAGAGCCATGGCAGATAACTTATGGATTACTGAGGAGGGGACGGCTTTTAATATTCAAGGACTGGTAAGCTGGTTTGCCCGAATCAAGCAGCGAGCAGGGGTAAGCCAAACTGGAGGGGTTCATCGGCTTCGGCATACAGCTGCCCTGGCATATCTGCGACAGGCTAAAGACAGCTTTCTTCTCCAGTTATTCTTGAGGCAAAGCTCACTTGAAATGAGCCGCCGATATACCCAGGGCTTAAAGGCTGAAGAAGCTATTCAGGCTCATCGTAACAGGGCTAGCCCGGTAGAAGGACTGGGATTAGGCTAGTTTAAAATGGAAGGCAATTTAATGACTTTAAAAAGTTCATAAATACACTGAGCTTTACTATAGTACTAAAGTATTGTATTATATGGTACTATATTGTTATTGTTTTCGGTTGATAAACTACTCAGGATAAATAATGAGTAATAATGTTAACCCATTCTTCTTTAGCGTCATAGGTGTAAAGGAATATAAGATGTTAAGCAGATTATACCTGATAGCTAAGCAAACCTCCCTATCATACTTCTTGTAAAATAATATTAATATTTAGGTAAGAAAATAACTTTCAAAGGACGGAGATGTTAAAAGTCCATTTTCATTTTGATTACAAAAAGGCCACCCAAGGGCTGAATTATTTTGCCCAAAAAGAGGATGGCCTAATAAATAAAATGAAAGCCCTTAAGCTGATTTACTTAGCTGACCGATATCACATGCGCAAATATGGAAGGCTTATAACTAACGATACTTACTTCGCTATGAAATTAGGACCGGTGGCTTCTGGAGTTAAGGATATAGCAGAAGTGAGTGAATTCCTTGGCGAAGAGGAAGCTAATTATTCACGCCAATACCTTACTCAAGCTGACCGCCTTTTATTAATTTCCAAAGGGCCAGTGGATGATAGTGTTTTTTCTGAGTCTGATGTTGAAGCTTTAGAGTACATCTGGGATAAATTTGGACATTTAACTCAATTTGAGTTATCTGAATTTACTCATGAATATCCCGATTGGAAAAAACATAAGGAAGAATTAATCTTGGATTCTAGAATCCAAATGGATTTAGTAGATTTTTTTGAAGACCCTGATTCTAGGATTGAAAGATTGCACGAACTAAGCGAAGAAGATAAAAAGCTCCGGCGAGAACAATTAACTGAAATGTCATATATTGAGTCTCTCTGGAGTTAACCTTGATTGAAATACCTCCTGAAGTGGTTATCAAATCCACGATTAAAACCGGTTCTGTTTATTATTTCCCCGAGGAAACTATTCACTCCGCCGAACCACATTATTTTATTGTCTTAAATATTAATCCTACAGATGATACGATTCTTATTTTAGTTTGCGCATCCTCTAGGGTCGAAAAAGTAAAGTTAAGACGCAGAATGTGTCCTCCTTCAACTTTGGTTGAGGTGACTCCCACTGAATACGAAGATTTCACTGTGCCCTCAATTATAGACTGCAATTACGTTCTAGAAAAATCTATCACACAGTTAATAGAGAAGCTATCCACAAACAAGCTTCGTCTAAAATCAGAAATGGACATGAGTATTGTAGATCGTATTAGAAATGGGGTTAAAGATAGTATATTAATAGACCGTAGAATTAAACAAACTCTATTCGGCAATTAATATTTTAGATCCTCATAACTTTCTGGGCAGGACAATAGGGGTAACTTCGATATCATTCGATGTTTCAAAATATTTACTGTTTCATGTTATATGGAACAGCAATACTTCTGAAACAAAAATACATTGGATCCGCATTTAAGAGCTAACATGTTTTGGGCGAAGGTTGATTTCTAACTCGGCGTCAAGTGCTTCAGCCAGCTTATTCATGGTTGAAAGCGAAGGCAGTGAGCCTCCGTTTTCTAATCAAGCGATACTTTCCTGCTTGGTATTTAACATCTTAGCCAGGTCTTCCTGAGTCAGACCTTTGGCTAAACGCAGACGTATTAAGTCAGCTGCCAGTTTGTATTCAGGCTCTAATGCATTATATTCTTTGAAGAATTCAGGATTCTGCATTAATTTTTTCTTTTGTTCTTTCCAGTTCATGCTCTCTTCCTCATCCGAATTAATTAGTATTCCAAAGCATGTTTCCATCATGACAATATTGTTATAATCCCTCGATGAGTTAAGTACAATGGGGGATTTTCTGTTATTAAGGGTGTCTGGTAATAGCGATTATGGTTATTTGATCCTTTAATGGACCATAATACCAGAAAACTCTGTAGGCAGCAGGAGTGTTTTGTTCTGCATAAGCTTCAAAAACCTTTTCTCCATTTGGTCCCTTAAGGCTAGTGAACTCATGAGTTTGCAGGCTATTGTGGCGAGGATCGGATGCCAGCAACTGGATAGTTTTCTTTACCGCTTTATAGCGTTTTTGCGAAGACGGATCCGATTTTAGCTGATTAAAATCTGACTGGCTTTGGTGGGTCCAGAAAATCTCAAACAATCAGGAGTCCTATAATTCATCCAGGTTTATTTTGGATATTTTCCCTTCAGACGCTTCCTTCAGACCAGTAGCCACTGCTTCACGAGCTTCAGGGTTATTATACAGCCAGATTTCTGAACTGGGGATGCTGATTTGCGGATCAAGAATAATTTGTCCAATTTCATTGCAGTAGACATGGTAGGTCACCTCATTAGCCTGGCAGGCTTTTGAGATAGCAATTCTTTTTTTAGCATCCGGTTTAACGTTAGTTGCTACCCGGCGAAACTTTTCATTTTTGATTATTTTGCTTTCCATGGCTATATTATAGCAACAAGTGGGTATGAATAAAAGGTAGGAATTTCCCATTATCCCACACTACCATTCACTTGGCTTTCTGGTCCGGACAATAAGGACAAGTCTTATTGAATTTACAACCAGTCCGTGAAGGTTTTCCATCTGCAATAGTGATAGATCATTTTGTGCCGTTTTTTGACCTTCGGGCAATTGAGATGCATATCCAGCAGCCTTGATAAGGACACCACCGGCACTGGGAATTTTATCCAGTACTGCCACAACATGCTCTGCCGGAATTAGTTTAGTGTGCCTTCCAGGTAGGACGTCGCGGGTTCGAATCCCGTCTCCCGCTCCATCAAGCTCAGGCGATGACCTGCCTGGTTCTGCGTTTATTGGTTAGATGATTCAAACTATCCAGGTAGCAGAGTATTCAACTTTTGAAGTACTTCTGAAGCTATCTCATCTGGCAAAGAACAAATTAATTCGGCGTTACGCGCTCGCCAGTCCAGGCTTTTGACCTGGTCGGATAAAATAGCCCCGGATATTGGCAGTCCTTCAGGAATAAGAACCTCGAACGGATAACCCTTAATTTGGCTGGTTACTGGACAAAAAATCGCTAATCCGGTTTTGCTATTATAGCTCTTGGGTGAAAGTACTACGGCAGGACGGCGACCAGCTTGTTCATGACCGGCTTGAGGATTTAAAGTAATCCACACCACATCGCCGCACCTGGGAACATAAGTTTGAGGGCTTACCATGCTTCATTTCCGGCTGCAGGTCCTGTATCGACCTCATGATGAAGATTTTCCGGAGTGACTTTGACCAGCAGTTGTTTAAGTGTCAACTGGGGTTTAGCGATAGGAGCGATAACCAGTTTCCCATCTTCCGCAGAAACTTCTACCGGAGAATCGCTCTTTAACCCAACCTCAGAAGCAAATGATTTAGGTATTCTCAAAGCCAGGCTGTTTCCCCATTTCTGAACACGGGTTTTCATAATATTCTCCCATTCATTGTATCTACAATGAAGATACACCAAAAGCCACTATTTGTCAATAATCCCGGCTTGATTTGGTACATTGGCATGATAGGATATTTTTCATAAGGAGGAAGCGATTGGTTCAGCAAGCGCTTCCCAGTTTTTTCAATCTATGCCTTCCAGGTAGGACGTCTCGGGTTCGAATCCCGTCTCCCGCTCCATCACACTCAGGCGATGACCTGCCTGAACAGAAAATCGTCGCCGTAGCCGACCGCAAATGCAGATTGAAAAGCAGCATCAGTTCGCCATAAATTTGTCGGACCAAACCGCAATATCTTGCCTGCAGTTCAGGATTTATCGGAATCGAATAGAGCGAAAGAACGCTTGTGGATTTCAGCACACACGAATGTTTCGAGGTTAGTAACTCCCTCAATCCGGGCGATTTTCTCCACAATAAAATGGTACATCTTCTCTGAATTGGGAGCATGAATGCCGACCAGAATTTCGAATCCGCTCATAGCCGTCATAATTAGATGTAACTCCGGATAAGCCGCCAATTCAGCACAAATTTTCTGGACCTTGTTTGCATCGGCGTGTACAGCGACATAAGCATTGGCTAAATAACCCCATTTGGAAGGGTTGCGCACCGCTGATATTCCCAGTATTTCATCTCTCCTTAAGCGGGCTACCCGCCGAGAGACGGTGGTAAGGCTGAGGTTTAAACGAGATGCCAAATCCGTGAAAGGCTCTCTCCCATTATTCTGGAGTTCAGCGATAATAGCCTGGTCGATGCCATCCAGAGGTGGATCTAAAGGTGGATAGGGGGCGACAGGTGCGCTGTAAGTAAATAAACCGCTATTTAGTTTTTTTATCTCTACAATGGGAAAAGCATTGATCTTAACAATACCGTCAATACTGGGAACATCTTTAGCAATGAATTCCTGCAAAATATCCCAGTTTTGAAAATCGGCAATCCCCAGCAAGTCATACCGGCCGAAAGTAGTGACCACTAAGCTGATGTTGGGACTTTCGACAAGTTGTTCACAAACCCGGCCTACTTTGCATAGATCGACATCCAGAGTTATAAACGCATGGGCGTTAAATCCCATCTTGAATTGATTGAGCACTGTCTTGATGGAAATGACATCTTCCGCCAGCATGCGTTCGAGATGCTTCGTAACCGTAGCTACATTGACCCCCAGGTCCTGGGCTATAGCGGCACAGGAATATCGTCCGTCGCGCTTAAGTAAGTCAATTATTTTCAAGTCTATATTATTCGGCATTTGAATATATTTTACTTTTCATGCAATAAACTGTCAAATAGCTCCGTATCTGCTAAGTTGTCATCCCAATAGATTGTGTTATAATGCAATATAATATTATTTATTAAACATTCTATTATATATTATTGCTCTTCGTTCCATCTACTGCTTAACTGCATTTATAATAGAATGGTCTCCTGATTATATGACTCCTCTTGGAAATGAATAAACGAAAGTGTGGGAGTGAATTGATATGCATCAAGATTGGGCTGCCCTAAACCCCGAGGAAAAAAGAAAGGCCAGATTGGAGAAGTGGCTGGCGGTGGAAACCGAAAAGTTCGTTTCGCCTCAAGCCAGACAAAACTTTCTGGAAAGAGAAAAAAGAATCGAGGACATCATTCAGTTAAGGGCTCCGGATAGAGTCCCGATATGGTTCAATGATATCGGATTTTTCCCTGCCCGGTACACCGGAATAACCTTTGAAAAAATGTTTTACGATAGCGAAGCATTAGCCGCGGCTTTCAAAAAAACGATTCTCGACTTTGAGCCGGATGTGTACTGGCCGCCGACCATAGGTTATCCCGGAAAGGCCCTGGAAATCTTTGACTCCAGAGCGTATAAGTGGCCTGGACATGGTATCCCCGCTGACTGTGGTACCCAATATGTTGAAGGCGAGTACATGAAGGCCGATGAATACGACGATTTCATTAATAACACCACTGATTTCATGCTTCGGTCTTTCATACCCCGTACTCTGGGTGCTTTGGGACCCTTAAAAGACCTCCCCATTTTCAAATGTTATAATCGGGCAGAGAGAATAGTCAGTGAATTCTTAAGACCGGATATCATAGCGGCCTTCAAAGCCATATCGCAAGCGGAACCGCTGATTAAAAAACATAGAACAGTAATAGAGACCCTGAAAACCGAGTTGAAACAAGAGGGGTTCCCTATAATGTCTTCTATTTTTTCCGCCAATGCCTTCGATCACTTTTCAGATTCATTTAGAGGCATGCGTGGGATCATGCTGGATATGTATCGCCAACCGGATAAACTCCTGGAGGCTATGGATAAGATACTGCCTGAAATGATTTCGTCCTATATAGAAGATGCCAATCGCACGGGAAATCCGAGAATTATGTCTGTCATCCACCGCGGTTCAGACGCTTTCATGTCGAAAAAACAGTGGGAGAAATTTTACTGGCCCAGCTTGAAAAAGGTTTTGCTGGCCTGTATCGAAGAAGGTATCACACCGGTGGTATTTTTAGAAGGAGACGTACTCTCACGGTTGGAGTATTTCCTGGAGATACCCAAAAGAAAAATGATTGCCTTGATCGATAGCACCGATATCTTTAAAGCCAAAGAAATCCTGGGAGGCACGATGTGTCTGGCCGGGAATATGCCGCCTCTTCTATTGCAAAACGGTACTCCGGCCCAGGTTAAAGAATATGCCAGGAAACTGATTGACGTAGTGGGCAAGGATGGGGGCTTCTTAATGGCTCCTCGAAGCAGCATGGATAATACCAGCCCCGAACTGGTGAAAATATGGTTCGATTTTACCAAAGAATATGGGGTATACAGGTAGAGGCACAAAAATCCAATTTTGAAACTCATGTTACAGCATAAGTAAGTTGAAGACTCTAAACAATGGAGGCTAAGCCGGGGCTGAACACTTCTGTCACCCCGGCTTTAACTCTCTTGCCATCCCAGGGCAGGCCGGGTCTACCTTTGTCTGATATCCTGTCTGAAGGTCAGGCTTTCGCCTGGGTTGATCAGGCTGAGTGTCCCTTTTCCTTATATTTGTTTTATCGTTTAATTTAGTCCTCTCAAGCAAGTTCGAAATACCCGGTCAATTAATAAGCTTAGGCCTATATTGACATTCCGACTATTTGTGCTATAATGCAAATATGTCTTACTAATATTGTTATATTTTAATTGATTATTTCATCCCATGGTAAACAGGCATTAGTAGGAGGAAGCAAAAATAACAACCCGGTCAATACATACGATGCCTTCTTTGATTTACTTTGATATCATTTAGAGCTTCTGCAACCTGTAATCCGACTCGTAAAATCTCGAAAAGTGACACCGCCAGCAAAAAAGTTATCACTTTATAAAAAGTGTTTATTTAGATGTTAATTAAATAGAAGGATAAATTCTCAGGAGGTCGAAATGACAATTTCAATTGATGAAATTCAAGGGATTAACAGTGTCAATGCACTCACCGAAAGAGTCAGAAAACGCAATGATGAATGCGTCGGGTCTCAGTTGTGGATTTCCTCCCGCCGTACCCGTTCTTTCACGGAATCCTGGAAACATTCTGGGTCCGAATCCAACCCCATCCGCTGGGCTTTGGCCATGGCCCAGGTAATGGATGACTCACCCATCGTCATTCGCGATGGCGAACTGATCGTAGGCTCGGAAACTAAATACGTCCGCGGTGCTGAAATATCTCCCGAACAGAATCCGGATGATATTCTGAAAATGATGGAAGATAAAAGCCTGGTCACCATGAGTGAAGTCATGTTCGCTAAATTTGAACCAGCGGAATTAGAGGGTGCTGTGGAAAGTGCCCAGTACTG
>JAQULX010000073.1 GCA_028718465.1 Dehalococcoidales bacterium
GCCCTGGGAGCAAACCCGCTGACTTTTTCCGGTCTGGCCGGCCTGGGCGATCTGATGGCTACCTGCTCCAGCACCTTGAGTCGTAACCATTACATGGGAGTGGAGCTGACCAAAAACCGCTCCGTGGAAGAAATCTCCAAATCCATGGACGGCATCGCCGAGGGAGTCAGCACCACCAGAGCAGCCTGGGAACTGGCCCGGGGACTGGGCCTGGAAATGCCCATCACTGAAAAGATATATCGTGTGCTCTATGAAAACCTCAGTCCTAAAGAAGCTGCTGCAGAGCTTATGGGGGCGCCCGTAAATCACGAATTGACCGGACGCAAATGGAAGCTGTTTTCTTTCCTTACCCGCCGCAGGCGCAGGTGAAAGCCCTTATTCGCCGTAAGCATCCCTGACGCCGTCCATCCACTTCTTCCATTTTTCTGCCGGCGGCATATTATTCGGAGTGAGGCTCATCCTCAGATCCTTTAACATCTGGCGCTGTTTGTCATTCAGCGAGTCCGGAGTGACCACTACCAGTAAAACCAGTTGATCGCCGCGTCCGCTCCGCTGGAGATGCGATATCCCCTGGCCTTTTAAACGAAAGAGCTTACCGGTCTGGCTGCCGGGTGGAATCCTTATTTTGGTCTTACCTACCAGACTGGGGACTTCTACCTCATCGCCCAGCGCTGCCTGGATAAAATCGACAGGCAGTTCATAGATAATATCATCTCCTCGCCTGGTAAAGTACTCATGGGGCTTTACCGAGACTGAGATATACAGGTTGCCTGAAGGCCCCCCGCGTCTTCCGGAATCGCCTTCACCGCGCATCACCAGTTGAGCGCCGCCATCCACTCCTGCCGGAATATTGATATTAATGGTCCGTTCAGCCCTCTCCCGGCCGCTTCCCCGGCACTGTGGGCAGTGCTCCGTGATAATCGTGCCGGTCCCCCGGCAGCGAGAACAGGTAGTGATATTGGTAAAACGCCCGAAGATGCTTTGCTGGACCCGCCGGATCTGCCCGCTCCCATTACATGAAGTACAGCGCACGGGATCAACTCCCGGCTTGGACCCCAGGCCATGGCATAGAGAGCAATTTTCAACGCGGGATACCTTGATCTCTTTTTGAGAGCCGAAAACGGCTTCCTCGAAGGTAATGGTGATAGCAACACGCTGGTCAGCCCCCTGTTCAGGCCCCTGCCGGGTGGTTGTCGTTGCCCCCCCGAAGAAAGCATCGAAGATATCACCGAAACCGCCGAAGCCCATGTCTTCAAAGCCTCTGCCTGCGGATGTATCTACGCCGGCATGGCCGAAGCGGTCGTAAGCCGACCTTTTATCATGATCGGAGAGGACTTCATAAGCTTCATTGATTTCCTTAAAGGCCTCACCCGTTCCATCCTCGTGATTATGGTCCGGGTGATATTTAAAGGCCAGTTTGCGAAAAGCCTTCTTTATTTCTTCATCATTAGCGTTCCTGCCTACGCCCAGGATTTCATAATAATCGCGTTTTGTAGCCATATTAAACTAAAATATTAAGCCTAAATTTCGATATCCGAAATTAAGTTCAACCCTCCAGAATAATCGCTCTCCTTCAAGAAGAGTCCCGTTCAAATTCTTTATCTAGTATAACACTTTAACAGTCTGTTTTGAAGCTGAAGAGGACTTTTTTTCAGGGTCAATTCGTTCTTTCAAAACCCTTGCGGACTTGATCCGGAATCTACCCGGCCTCGCTCTCCTTAATCATCAATCTTAAATCATTCCCGGCTTTACAATTAACGTCTCTTTCGATTATCATAGACTTACACTGGATGTTGAAATGAACAAAAAAGCCAGGAGTCGACTGAAAAGAGCAATATCGCAACCTGAACCGATCCGGAAGCAGTCCCCTGCTACCCCAGCCTCTTCAGAAGCAGATTCCAGGAGACCTCCTGGCGGATCTGGCGTCTCCGGTCGCAGTAAATCATCACAGCGGGGGAAACCGGAGCAAGTCCGGCTGCCTCCTCATAAGCCCCGTGGTAAATACAGGGAATTCTTTGATTCCGTTCCCATTGGTTATCTCATTGTGGACAGGGAAAGCATCATTGTAGAAGCTAATCTTGCCGCGGCAGAAATGCTGGGTATCGACAGAAACAGCCTGGTAAACTCATCATTCATCTGCTATATCGACCCTGATTCTCGTGATGCCTGCCATACCGGTATCCATAAAGCCTTTGGGTCTCCTGAACGTCAAAGCTTTGACCTGCGGATCAGAAAAAAGAACGGAGACTCGTTTTTTGCTCGCCTGGATTGTCTTGCAGCGCTGGATCCCGCCAGCAACCAGGATATCTGCCGCATCGTTATCTCCGATGTCAATGAATATAAACAGATTGAGCATGATTTAAAAGAACACGAAGCTTTTAACAATAATATTATGATGGAAGCCCCTAATCCACTCATTTTATATGATTTTGACTGCGGCGTCTGTTATGTAAACCCAGCGTTTGAAGCTATTACCGGGTATTCCAGCGTGGAAATCATCGGCCTCCATCCTCCTTTTCCCTGGTGGCCTGAAGAATGCGCCGGGGAATACATGTTAAAGGCAATTCCGGAGATTGACACCCCCGGCTTCATCCCGGAGGAACGTTTCAGGAAAAAGAGCGGGGAGGAATTCTGGGTTTATATCAGTACCCGCGTTATCGAGATGCCCGGCAAGGTCAAGCGCCTGATCTCAAGCTGGATAGATATCACCCGGCATAAACTGTCTGAGGAAAACCTCCGGACCTCAGAGGAAACATTTTCCAGGGCATTCAATGCGGTCCCGATTCCCATGTCTATCGCTACTCTGAAGGAAGGCCGGTTTATCGATGTCAATAACAGCTTCCTGAAGACCTTAGGTTTGAACCGCGATCAGGTAATAGGGCGCCGTGTGACCGAATTCGATTTATGGGGCAGCGTCCATGATCGTGAACGTATAGTTCAGGCGGTCCAGAAATACGGCCGCATTGAAGATGTTGAGCTACCTATTAAAAACAGCTCCGGCGAAATCGGCATCATTTCAGTTTCGGCCGTTAGATTAATGCTTGACAGAACCGAATGCCTGCTGGTGGCAGCCCATGACATTACAGATCATAAGAAAACAGAAAAAGCCCTGTCCAGGTCCAGGAACAGTCTGGAAGAACAGGTAAGGCTGCGCACGGTCGAATTGCATACAGCCAGCGCCCAATCAGCACTCAGGGCCATGATCCTGGATATGGCTTCAGACGCCGTAATTATGTATTCACAGGATGGCAAGCTGATCTATGCCAATGAAGCAGTCAGCCGGCTGTACGGCTATACTCGTGATGATTTGGCCAATTTCAATGTAAGCCGTTTAATCCCACCCGATGAAATGCCCGGATTTCATGACAGAATTGCCGCCGTGATCAGCCGGGGCGATATCAGATCGGATGTCGACCACCTGCGCAAGGACGGTACTAAAGTATCCGTCGAAATGCATTCACGCTTGATTGAAACAGAAGGCCGCCGGTACATCATCAACATTGTCCGGGATAATACGGAACGCCACCAGGCAGAAGAAAAGCTGAAATACCAGGCTATGCTGCTGGAAAATATCTCCGATGCGGTTATTTCTACCGACATGGATGAGAAAATCATAAGCTGGAATAAAGCCGCGGAGCAAATGTACGGTTGGAAAGAAGAGGAGGTCCTCGGCCGTGATGCTGGAGATATTATCGGCACGGAATTTCCTCCAGGAGAGAGGGATGAATACCTTAAAAGCCTTCTTGAACACGGCTCCTGGCGGGGAGAGTATATTCACAGGAGAAAGGACGGCTCTCCCATTTTGGTCTCTGGCTCAACCACTCTGGCAAGGCGCAGTCCGGGAAAACCGGACCGGATAATCTCCATTAATCGGGACATTTCCAACAGGAAAAAGGTGTCAGATGAGATCAAACAAAATGAGCTGCGGCTGAAGAGCATCATGGATGCTATGACAGAAGGTATCGCCCTGATAGCACCGGACGGGACCGTGATACTGACCAACAAAGCCGAAGCCGGGATGCTGGGACTGGAATCACCCGAAGTGCGAATAGGCCTGCATTTCAGAAATGAAAAGTTGGGCCATATCTATCCTGACGGTACTCCCCTCTCGGTGGAAGAATCTGCTGTTGTCAGCGCTATCAAAAGAAAACGCAGTATCCGGGACTTTGAAGAAGGACTGATCAGGGAGGACGGTTCCATCCTCTGGATTAATTCCAATGCCGTACCGGTTATCAACGATTCAGGCGAGGTAATAGGCGTCGTGCGCACAATGATAGACATTACCGAACGGAAAAGATTGATGGACGAGAGGGATCAATTCACCAGGCGGCTGTTGGATGTCCAGGAAGAAGAAAGGAAAAGGATCTCCCGCGAGTTGCATGACGACACCGCCCAGTACCTGGCTTTGCTAACTCTGGAGATGGACTCTCTGATCGAGAAGGGAAAACAACTGCCTGCGGAAACCATCGAACATTTGCATAAACTGCGAAACACCGTAACCAAGACCCTCAAAGAGGTGCGCCGTTTCAGCCACGAGCTGAGACCAAGCGTACTGGAACATTTCGGGTTAGCGGCCGCCCTGGAGCTGATTATTAACGAGTTCAACACCTCATACCGGACAGTTGTCTCCTTCACCTGCGAAGGATCGGAAGAGCGCTTGCCGGACGAAATTGAGCTGGCTTTGTTCCGGATTGCTCAGGAAGCTTTAAGCAACATCCGTAAACATTCGGAAGCCTCGAAAGCTGAAGTGGTCCTCTCATGCAGAGCGACCAAAGTCCGCCTCACCATCTCGGATAACGGAAAGGGATTCAAAATAGTCCGGCAAAACCAGGCCGAAAGCAAGGGCAGTTTAGGGCTGATAGGGATGAGAGAGCGTGCTCACATTATCGGGGCTAACCTGAAAGTGAGGTCCCGCATCAACAAGGGCACAGTTATCAGTGTTGGTTTAACCCTGAAGAACCGGGAAAGGTAACAGGTTACTTCGACAACAATTCCAGAATGGAGTTTTCTCTGGCGTTATTAGCGTTTAATGTGCGGCATAAAGCATCTACTTTCTGCTTTAAGAATACGCAGTTGAACAGTATACCTACAGGGCTGACATTGAGCAATATCCAGTTTATATCAGCCAAAAGGTCCAGGGCTTCCTGATGCTGCAGCTTGATGGCTTTTGTTATCGGGTCGCCCACTAACGGCTGTATCACTTCCTGTTCACGGGCCTGGTGGTCCTCAAGACCATCCCGGAGAGTCCCTATAGCCCGCTTCAGGTTTACCCGCTTATCGCTAAGGTAATTCACCTGGTAATCGGAGAAATTGTCCGGTTCATCCCGAAGGCTGGACAGGGTGAGCAGATTATCGGCTGCGTTTGCTATCTGTTTGGTGTTGGCCTCGATTACTTCGTGTTCCTGCATCAGCTTCTCAAATGCAGTAATGATATTTAGCATGTCTTCACCTCCCCATCTCCACATAGCGCTCATCGTAAACCATTGTACCAGTAGTTGAGTCATGAATAAAATTTTTTCCGGTCTTTTTTTAAGTCAACTTGCTTAATTTGACTACAGTTTCTGGTGCGGTTGCATACCCGAAATTATACTGAAAGATGGCTAAGCGTTAAATCGGCGGCGGTGACAAAAAAACCCCCTTCATCGGACATGAAGGGGGTTTTATATCCTGTACTATGTTCCCGAACTGCTAGACCTCGCGGAATTCTCCTTCCACGGTTCCCTCGCCACCCTGGTTACCCGGGGGAGGCGGCTGCTGCTCATCAGGAGGAGGTGGTGGCGGGGACTGCTGCCCTTGCTGTCCTTGCTGATAGACCGCCTGGCCTATTTTCTGCAAGGAGCTGTTCAGGTCCTCGGTGGCGGTCTTCATGTTCTGAACATCGTTGGCCTGAATCGCCGAACGCAAGGACGCTATCTTGCCTTCTACTTCGCTGTTCAAATCAGCCGGAATCTTATCTTTGTTATCCCGGAGCATCTTCTCCGAGGTATATACCAGAGTATCTGCCGTATTCCGGACCTCGGCTTCTTCCTTTCTGCGGGCATCTTCCGCGGCATGGGCCGAAGCCTCCTGCTGCATTCTGTCAATCTCATCTTTGCGCAGCCCGCTGGAAGACTGTATCGTTATCCTCTGCTCTCGCCCGGTGCCCTTGTCATGAGCTTTAACATTCAGGATACCGTTGGCATCGATGTCAAAGGTAACCTCGATCTGAGGCAGGCCTCTGGGTGCGGGCAGGATACCGTCCAGCATAAATCTTCCCAGAGTCCGATTATCAGCCGCCATGGGCCTTTCACCCTGGAGAACGTGTATTTCAACACTGGGCTGATTATCAGCCGCTGTACTGAAAACCTGGCTTTTAGAGGTGGGGATGGTCGTATTACGCGGGATGAGAGGAGTAGCAACCCCTCCCAGGGTTTCGATTCCCAGAGTAAGCGGAGTCACATCCAGCAGCAGAACATCCTTCACCTCACCCTTCAGTACACCACCTTGAATCGCGGCTCCGATGGAGACGACCTCTTCAGGATTGACTCCACGGTTGGGTTCCTTGTTGAAGAACTGCTTGACCTTTTGCTGAACCAGAGGCATGCGGGTCTGAGAACCTACCAGAAGCACCTCATTCACCTGAGCGGCCGTAAGTCCGGCGTCATTAAGGGCCTGCTCGCAGGGTGCCAGGGTCTTATCTACCAGGTCCATCACCAGTTGCTCCAGCTTGGCCTTGGTCAGAGTAATGTTCATGTGCTTGGGCCCGCTGGCATCCGCCGTAATAAAGGGCAGATTGATGTCGGTCTGCTGCACACTTGAAAGCTCGATTTTGGCCTTTTCCGCGGCTTCTTTCAAACGCTGAAGGGCCATCCGGTCCTGGCGCAGGTCGATACCCTGGTCCTGTTTGAACTCATCGCAAAGCCAGTCCATGATCCTCTGGTCGAAATCCTCACCGCCGAGATGAGTATCTCCGGCCGTAGACTTGACCTGGAAAGTGCCTTCACCCAACTCCAGGATTGAAACATCGAAAGTGCCGCCGCCCAGGTCATATACGACAACGGTTTCTTCTTTCTTTTTATCCAGACCATAAGCCAGCGCGGCGGCCGTAGGTTCATTGATTATTCTTAAAACGTTCAGTCCGGCAATGGTACCGGCATCTTTGGTAGCCTGTCTCTGGCTGTCATTAAAATAGGCCGGAACCGTAATTACCGCCTCCGTAACTTTTTCGCCGAGATAGGTTTCCGCGTCTGCTTTCAGTTTCTGAAGTATCATCGCGGAAATTTCCGGGGGGCTGTATTCCTTGTCCCCCATGACTACCCGGACATCGTTATTAGCTCCACGAACGACCTTGTAGGTTTTTCGTTTCGCATCTTCCTCAACCGGCAGCTCACGCCCTATTGGTTCGCCAAATTTCCGCCCCATGAAACGCTTGATAGCATAGATAGTGTTTTCCGGATTAACGATAGACTGACGTTTGGCGAGCATGCCAACCAGACGCTCACCAGTCTTGCTGATCGCTACCACGGACGGCAGAGCGCGGGTGCCGTCTGAAGTGGTAATCACGACAGGTTCACCACCCTGCATCACAGATACGACGCTTTTCGTTGTACCCAGATCTATTCCAACAACTTTTGCCATGCGATCTTATTCCTCCTTATTAGACTCTGATTCACCGCTGCCCACCGCTACTTTGGCAGGACGAATAACCTTGTCATGTAGTGTGTACCCTGTCTGAAGCACATGTACCACCATGTCCTTTTTACCGGGGATGCAGGTCACTGCATCCATAAACCGGGGATCGAATTCCTTCCCCAGACACTCAATGTCGCTAACACCCGCCTTTTCCAGTGTATCACGGAATTTACGGTTTATCAGCTTCAAACCCTCCACCCAGCTCGAGTCCGCTTCTTCGGGTGGAACAGCGGCCAGAGCTCTTTCAAAATCATCCAGAACGGGTAGAATATCATACAACAATCTGGCATTGGCATGTTTGCAGGTCTCTTCTTTTTCCTGCTCGGCAAAACGCTTATAGTTGATAAAATCAGCCTTGGCCCTCTGCCAGCCTGCCAGATTGGCCTCTGATTTAGTCATTTCTTCTTCCAGAGCTTTCTTTAATTCCTCAATAGTCTCAGCAGTGTTGGTTTCTGCCTGGATTTCTTTCTCTTGATCCGATTGCACTGTAATCACCCCTTAGTTAGTATTGTCTCCTTGCGCCCGGGGAGCAGAATTCACTCCATAAAGCTCAGCTACCAGCCCACTCAACAGGATGGATAAATAGCTTACTGCGGAAATCACCCTGGGATAGGCCATGCGGGTAGGTCCCACTACCAGGATAGTTCCGCTGGCTTCATCCGGCAGGCCGTAGCGGCCGATGACCAGGCTACAGTCCTGGGCGACCTCATTTTTGTTCTCGCTGCCGATAACTACCCTCACCTGTCTGGTGTCCTGTGAGGGTGGTAAAATGCTCCCCAGCATTGCCCGATGCTCCAGCAGTTCCATTATCGCCAGTACCCGCTGGTTGTGGGAAAATTCAGGCTGGTTCAGCATAAAATGCAGGCCTTCCAGATAGGACTGGGCATACCCCTGCTCATCCTCAGTCTGCACTATCTTGACCAGAATCCCTTTTACCTGTTTTTCGAAATCCGTCAGTTCCAGGTCTCCGTCCCTGATCTGAGAGCCGGTCAACCCAACATAAGCCTGGTTCATCCTGGCTGATATCTCTGTTAACCGGGCTTGAGTCACCGGGACCTCCGTGGAAAATATCTCTTGCTTGATCCTGGCCCCGCGCAGCACCAGCACCAGCAACACCAGGGTATCCTGTATGGAAACCAGCTCCATGTGCCTGAACTGGCAATCTGCCGGCCTGGGAACAGTAATAACCGCCGTGTTCTGTGATAAACGTAAAATAATAGACGCGGCCAGACTCAGCCATTCATCAAGCTTTCCTTCCACTTGATGGAACAGATGGGTTATCATACGCTGCTCGGAAACCGGCAGCGATATCTGGTCCAGGGCAGTGACGTAAAAGCGGTAACCCTTATCTGAAGGTATGCTGCCGGCTGATGTATGCGGGCGGATGATATAGCCCTCCTGCTCCAGGCAAGCCATCTCGTTACGTACCGTGGCCGAACTGACACCCAGTCCGTAATCCTTGACCAGGCTCTGTGACGAAACCGGTACAGCATGTTCGATATACCAGTCGATAATCGATTTTAATATTGCTTCCGATCTTGGAGTTAACATTCTCGCTCTCCGTTAGCAGTCGAGGCCTTTGACTGCTAATACTATATAAATTAACACCTTTATACCGGTTTGTCAAGTATCTTTACTGGTATTATATAAGCCTCCACGCTCGTTTTAGTACTATAATAACCCTCCCGGTCCACCGGCAATAACATTTTTGGAGTGCACTTATATTATAAGCTCCAGGTTAAGGAGCTTATAGTTTGACCATCATATCCTCTTGTGATAGGATAATAAATATGGATATTACCTGGCTGGGTTACTCCTGCTTTCGTCTCAAAGGTAAGAATGTTACCGTCATTACCGATCCTTATCCGCCGTCTCTCGGTTCCTTTCCGAAGAACCAGAGCGCCGATATCGTCACGGTCAGCCACGGCCACCCTGATCATTCCTGTGTCGGAGCGATCTCAGGCAGTCCCCTGGTGGTCTCGCGGCCCGGGGAATATGAGATCGGTGGAGTGCTTATTATCGGTGTGTCAACTTTTCATGATACGGAAAACGGGGCTGCCCTTGGGAAAAACACTGTTTTTGCCGTCGAGGTAGACGATGTCACGATCTGCCACCTGGGCGATCTGGGCCATCGCCTGAGCACCAACCAGATAGAAGAATTAGGAAACGTGGATATTCTCCTGGTCCCTGTAGGAGGCGTGACCACTATCG
>JAQULX010000074.1 GCA_028718465.1 Dehalococcoidales bacterium
CATTTCACGATTTTATTATTATTAAAAGCAATCACTCGAATATCCGAAGAGGTAATATCCAGGGCCACATAGCTGTTAAACATATTTTTACTTCCTCTCTTTTTAGACCAGCTTTATTTGGCGTATACTGCCAGTGAAAGTATCACATTAATGTCAGAAGACCCGGATGTGACGGGAGGTACGAGCAGCGTCCAAAAAGCAATATCATCTCCGTATTTGGTGCTTTTACCTTCTGCCTTAGCCCGGAAATAATAGTTGGCGCCGGGGTCCAGGTTGCTTACAACAGCGGAATAAAAGCCTGGCGTAAGCATGATTTGTTCCGGAGTCGAACTAATATAATGTCCGTCCCTGCCATAGTCGAAGCTGACTGCCATACTGCTGTTATCAGCGCCCAGGGACATAAGATTGCCGTTTAAAGTGGCTGAATCGGTTAAGATATTGGTCGCAATAAGGGTCTCCACACTCGCCAGAGCTGCATTCGGGTTGGTTTTCAGATCAGCTAATAATAGCGCAGCCGGATCTTCCTTTTTTAGTGAGACCTTTTCTATGACCAGAGGCTGATTTTTCAGACTCTGCAAGGCATACAGGAACTCAATTACATGAGCTTGCTCACCATTGACTTCGATCTCCATTTTAAACACCTGGTACTGGTGACCTTCGATCTTGACATTGTTCCAGTCCCGCGTGTTCAGGGGAATGACCGTAACCTGATTTCGTTCACCGGTGTAAATAACTTCTTCGGTGATCATATTCGGGTTCACTGCTGCCGATATCTCCAGACTGGCAGCCTCGATACTCTCCTGGATTTCAGCCGCCCTTTTATTTATTTCCCGTAACTCCATCTCCAGAGACTTGTTTTTGTTGTCTATCACAGAGGCTGTTTTGTTATCATTGTCTACTTTTGTCTGCAATGCTTTCGCGGCACCGGATTCATCAATATAGCCGCTGAAGAATATGCCTCCGGTAATTATCACAGCGATAATAATAACAGCCAATCCAATTTTTACCAGCATCAAAGTCCTCCCCTGCCTGAGTGTCTTTTTACTATTTTATGTTAATTTTATTTTCGCCTTCTTTATCCCTGGAAACTGCCCACCAGACCGTAAACCGTGGATATAAGTGAAATAGCTATCAGGCCGACTACCAGGCCGACAGCCAGAATCAAAGCCGGCTCCAGAAGAGAGGTGAGGCGGTTAATTCGTTTCTCTACCTTGGTTTCAAAATAATCGGCCACCGTTCCTAATGAAGCTTCCAGATTACCTGAAGCTTCGCCCACACCAATCATTTCCACCAGTAATGGCGGAAATACTTTTTCTCTGCCCATAGCCGAGGATAAAGATTGCCCCTGCACCAGCTTCTTCCTGGTCTGTACCAGCGCTTCCCGGTACTGGGAATTTCCTATGCTGCGGAGAATAATATTAATCGCATCCGGTAGAAGAATACCCGCTCCCAGGAGATTGCTTAATGAACGGCTCAAACCGGCTGTATTGTGCCATATTATCACCGTCCCGAATACCGGCATATTCACCAGCATTCTATCCATGGCGAGTTTGAACCATTTTTGCCTTGTTAACACGAAGATAAGTACCGTAATTACTACAATCGTGATGAAAATTCCCAGCAGATTATTATTAACAAAATCGGAAAAACCGATAAGTAAACGTGTGGTAAATGGAAGTTCCGCTCCAAATTGCCGGAATATTTCTACCAGCCGCGGCAACACGAAAATAGTCATCAGCAGGACTACTGCGATAGCCAGGACAACAATAATCATAGGCTGGATCGCTGCACGCTGGATTTGGGACCTGATCCCGATCTGCTGCTTGATCTCTTTGGCTATCTGTTTGAGGCCGTCATCCAGAGTACCCGTCTTTTCATTCGCCTCCATGATGCTGCAATACTGCTCGTTGAACACTTTTGGATGCGCACTCAGAGCCTGATGGAACGGAATGCCGCCCTGGATATCGGCGGCCAGCCTGGCGATAATCTTTTGCAGCCCCTTATCTGTAGACTGTTTTTCCAGTTGCCGTAAAGCCATCAGCAAAGTCAGGCCCGACTCGATAAGAATAGTCAGCTCGGTAGTGAAATCCAGCAGAGCTTGCCTTCCGACCTTGGGCGAACCCATAAAGACCTGGTTCCAGTTAATAGTAGTTCCGGCCTTTTTCAGTGTCAGGACCCGCAAAAAACCCGCTTTATACAGGCTGTTTTCAGCTATTTCTGCCGAGGCGCTGTCGATGGTACCGTGCACTATTTTTTTCTCACTACTATAAGCGGTATAACGGAATAACATCTTTCTTACCTCTTAAACAGGCATTATTTTTAATAGTTACCGGAGAAGGCAATACGTATAACTTCACTAACTGTCGTAATTCCGGCCTTGACCTTTAACATGCCGTCCCTTTGTATCGTTTGCATGCCTTCTTTTAAAGCTGCGGCTTTAATCTCGTCCGAGCTTTTCCCCGTCAACACCATCTGACGCAAGGTCTCACTCATTTTCAGCATCTCAAATAAAGCCACCCTGCCCCGGTAGCCGGTATGAGCACACATATTGCATCCCGCACCGCGGAACATAGCCCCCGGTTTTTCACCCAGCTCTTTTTCATAGGCCGCCTCTTCCACCGAGTCCAATTCTGTTGGGACTTTACAGTAGGGACAAATTCGCCTGGCCATACGCTGAGAGACCGCTGCCACCAGCGTGGGCGCAATAAGATAAGGCTCGATCCCCAGATCAATAAGCCGGAACAGCACGCTTATGGCATCGTTAGCATGGATAGTCGCCAGAACTAAACGTCCGGTTAAGGCAGCCTGGGTTACGATTGTAGCCGTGTCCTTATCCCGGACCTCTCCAACCAGCACTATATCCGGATCATGACGCAGAATTGTGCGCAGTCCGCTGGCAAAGGTGATACCCGCTTTTGGATTGATCTGAGTTTGATTAATATTGTTAAACCGGTATTCAATAGGGTCTTCGATAGTGATAATGTTCTGGGTATCTCTATTGAACTGGTTTAAAGAGGCGTAAAGAGTGGTTGTTTTTCCGGACCCGGTCGGCCCCCCTACCAGGATAACGCCGAACGGGCTTGCCAGGACCCTGCAATATTTTGCCAGCTGCTCCGGTAGAAGCCCGATCTCCTCCAGTGAAAGCGGAGTCAATGTTCTATCCAGGATACGTAGAGCCACTCTCTCGCCGTAGGCAGTCGCCATGGTAGCCGCCCGGAAGTCAATCTCTCTGTTACCAAGTTGGGCTGAGAACTGACCGTCCTGGGAACGCCTTTGCTCGGCGATATTCATCTCGGCCAGAATCTTGATCCTTGATATAATAGCCCCGTGCACATTCATGGGTAACGAGAACATATCATGCAGCATACCGTCGATGCGAAAACGTATTCTAAGGCGGTTTTCCTGCGGCTCCAGGTGAACATCGGAAGCCCTGTCCCTGACCGCCTGCTGCAATATCAGGTCCAGGCTCTGGGCTACCGGAGTCTCCGCGGTAAGCTGAACAACTGTCTCTTCCCTGTTATCAGTCGGTTTTATCAGATGTCCCAGGTTTTGTTCTATCTCACCGCCGGCCCGGTAATGCTGGTCTATAGCATTATTTATTTCACCTGGCGCAGCCAGGGCAATTTGGATCCTTTTCCCTGTGCGTGTGGATATATCCCGAAGAGTTTGCACGTCATCAGGAAAAGCCATGGCTACTACCAGCAATCCGTTAGTTACTTCCAGGGGAATCACGGTTGCCTTACGGGCAATATCTTCAGGAATCAGAGCTATTACCTGAGGTTGAATTTTCCGTTTCTTCAAATCGACGATCGGAACATTATATTGAGCGCTGAGTATCGCTAACAGGTCCTCGATTTTCACTATACCCTGATTGACAAGAATCTCTCCCAGACGATGACCTTCGTTGTGCTGGATTTCCAGCACATTGTCCAGATCTTCCTGGGTAATCAAGTTTTGCTCGATGAGGATTTCTCCCAGCCTTTTTTTGACTGAATTGGAGATTACTTTAGCAGTATCTATTGATATTGGCTTTTTATCTATCATAATTGTTTATCAACCTGTTGATTATGTAAAAAAATATAGTCGTTGCCTTTCAATCAGCTTTCCGTATTTAAGAGGATCTGACAATTATCTTTCTTTTAACAGGTCTACGTTTATTTTGTTGACCTCTATTTTCAGCCGTTTTATATCCTCTTCAGTGAATAGCCTCCATCCTCTTCGATCTCTACAGTTAATATCAGGGAAACTGCCGTTAGAGACCCAGCGAAGAAAGGTATTTTTGGTTATCCCTGCCAGAACACAGGCTTCATTGGTCCGATAGTACAGCGTACCGTTTATCTTTACAGGCATATCCTCTTCGTTGTTCCTCCGTATTATTACTAGACCTGGACTTATAAAAAGGCGACTCTGCCTTTCGGGAATGCGTATCAAAGACGGTATACTATGCTTTTTACACAGTGCCTATAATATCATAATTTGGGTATACCTGCATATACTCATGTGTACCTTTACATACCCATCTATAGATTGCGCGGGTTAATTATATTTAACGCCTGTATTTAATACCATCACACCAAAGTCCAAATCCGGGCTAGTACTTTAGTGGCAGTTAAATTCCCATACAAAACCAACCCTGGAAAATAGCCTGATTTACCGCCCCGGGCGATTCTTTTCTCACACAACAGGCATCTACCGGATGAAACCGACACCTCATTTTTTAACAGACCTTCCTCACGGCCGTCACCGTTTATTGCTTTAATTGGCCGGATCATTACTTATCGGCTATTACAGGCGGAACTATCTAGCTATTGGCGGGAGATGAATAACATGGTAATTAATATATCTGTAATGAACAGATTAGCCATACTTCTCTCGATATTTCTTATAGAAAGTATTCTCTTTTTCTCTCAATCCGCAGTACAGGCTATCTCCGGTTCCGAAGAACAATTGAAGGGTGTTTTCTCAGCGCCGTCATTCTCCAGCGCTCCGGCCGGCGGGGATAAGTTGCCGGGTTCCATACAGGTAAACGGACTGTTTCCAGGTTCGGTATTTTATACAGATGGATTGAACCGCATCACTCCCAATGATGCACATTACTCCAAACAATGGGCCCTGGATTTACCAGGATTGGACTTTTCAAATGTTGACAGAGTAACTCCGGCAAGGGAAGTCATAGTCGCGGTATTGGATACAGGGATCGATTCCAGCCATGAGGACCTTAAAGACAGAGTTATCGCTGAGAAAAACTTTTTCCCTGATGCTCTTTCCGGCGATTCCAATGGACACGGCACCCATATTGCCGGGATTATTGCTGCTCAGGCCAATAACGGAGTCGGTATTGCCGGCATCGCTCCTTTCAGCCGACTGCTGGATGTGAAGGTGGCTGATGATCGTGGCTGTAGCCATAGCCAGTTAATCGCAGAAGGGATAATCTGGGCAGTTGACCATGGGGCCGGCGTGATAAATATCAGCATTACGATCAGCGGCCCCGGCCCTGAGTTAGAAGAAGCGGTTGATTATGCCTGGAGAAAAGGAGCAGTCATTGTAGCTGCCGTAAGCAATCAGACAGCCGGACCGGTCTATCCCGCAGATTGTGAAAACGGCATCGCAGTAGCAGCCATCGACCAGGACTACCTTGTCGGGCCGATACATTATGATGAAGAACGAGTAGACATTGCCGCTCCCGGATTCTCGATTTTTTCTACTTTGCCCAACAACTCTTATGGGTATAAAAGCGGCACTTCAATGGCCGCCGCCCAGGTCAGCGGTCTGGCAGCCATATTATATTCCATGGCTGTTGATAATAACGAAAACGGCCTCATCAATGACGAAGTCCGTTCCTCCATCGAAACAACTTCAACTTATGATGCAGAAACCGGCATCAAAATTATCGATCCCGCTCAAGCTATAGCCGCGATTACAGCAAGATAAGGCTGAGGAGTAATTCCATGCCGGTCTTTATTCTTCATGGCCTAAGTCGCAGCCCGGATCTTCCCAGACCTGTCTTTGATCATAATGTGATGTTCCATTGCCAGGCGTAAAATCTCGTAGATAAAATCGGTGTATCCAACACCCTGGGCTTCAATCGGAAACCTGGCTGCGCCTTCCATGGATATATCCGTGTTCGGATTCACATCAATTACCATAAGCTGGCCGTCTTCATCCTGCCTCAGGTCGATACTGGCGTAGTTGCGGCAGTCCAGCACTTGATAGGCCCTTACTGCCATTTTTTCGATTGTCTCCTTCAAAGCCCGGTCTACTTCCGCCGGACATCTTTCACGGGTCCCTTCAAAATATTCATCGCCCTGGACCCATTTGGCAGCATAAGTCAGCAGTCGGGGCTTATCAGGCGGTAAACTGTAGACTATTTCTTCGATTGGATAAATATTTAAATTCCAATTCCCGGTTATCAAAGCCCGGAATTCTCTGCCCGGTAAGAATGTTTCTGCCAGAGATAACTGCTGATATTCCTGCCAGATTATCTCCACCTGCTTTCGCAGCGCCGGCAGGTCTTCAATTACACTATGCTCGGTTAGCCCGCGGCTGGCATGCTCCCCGGCGGGTTTCACAATGCACGGAAAGTCCAGTGTGAACCGGTCGTGACGGCCCGGATGAATGACCTGCCACTGCGGAGCAGGAATATCAAAGGCTTGAAGATATTTCCTCACGATATCCTTGTTTTCACAAATCCTGAGGGTCCGGCTTGAACATCCGGTAAAGCAAACCCCGAGGTTTTCCAGATGATGGGCGATTGCGGCTTCACTCTCCGGCCAACCGTTAAAACCCTCGAAAAGGTTGAAAACCAGATCAGCATCTATATGGTCCAACTCATTAAATGCTGAAGACAGGGGCGGACTGAGCGGTAAAACCTGGACTGAATGCCCCAGTTGAGTTAAAGCCATTTTAACAGACTGTACTGTTTCAGTTATTTCTGCAACTGGAGCTGCTTTTCCTTCTTCCGGTTGAAATGAGTCGATGGTAGGGTCGCTGTGGATAATAATAATCTTTTGTGGCACTGCACTGTTCCTCTCATAGATTTTTTCGCTGTATGAGCTGCCTCTATCGCACTTATGAAGAATCCCCGGATAAACGGTGATTTATAATCACAGGAGCTTCTTCAACTGGACATCGAAAATGAGCGGACAATTCCAGATCGATTGCAGGCTAGAGGGCAGTGTCTGTGCCGATTACCCGCTCTTGCTACCAGAGTAGCATAGAACCATATATCCGTCAAGCATTTTTACGGGTTATTTTTGGAATTAATTTGCAGACCATTTGGGATGTGATACGATATTGCTCGAAATCCCGATCTGAAAACGCCCCTCATTAAATATCGGTCCTTATTGCTTTTATCTCCATCTGAATAACCCGCCCGGGGCGTCTAAAATCCAGGATATAGTTTGAAAGTACTGCTTTAAGCGATATTTTATATAATACAGGATTAAAAGTAATCTACCGCTCCCGCCGGCGCTTCCATGTGGCTTCCGGAGGTCTTGACTGCATCAGATTAACCTGCTATTCTGGTAACCACACCAGGAGGGCGCATATACTGGGGCACCGAGGCATAATGATATATGAGTTTAGGAGAATACATTAAAGCCGTCCGTCACCAGAGAGGCCTCAGCCAGTGGGAACTGTCCCGACTGAGCGGCCTGACCCGCAGTCATTTGTCCCGGCTGGAGCTGGATGATTTTGAAAATCCTTCTGCTGAAACCTTCCTCTCGCTTGCCAGAGCGCTCAAGATTCACCCCAATGATCTTTATCAGGCAGCCGGTTATATCGATGAAAAGGCCCGCTTCCGGCGCAGTTTGGAGAGGACCCCGGAAGAAGCCTGGGCTGAACTGGAAAAGATAGCCTTGCAGCCGGTTCCCACCCTGAAGAAAATAAGCCGTAAGACATCCGAGGCGGATCAATCCGGCCAGTGGAAGCCTTCCAGGAGAAGGAGTGAACATATCGTCGGGATACTGGCCCACGGAATCAGCCTGAGGCCTGACGTGAGAGAAGGCGATATCATCTTCGTTGACCGGGAGAAGCAGCCCTCTCCGGGTAATATTGTGCTGTGTTACCAGGATGAAAAGGTCCAGTTGAAACGTTACGGCCGTCAATTCAAGGGGAACGGGCACTCCGCCGACGGCTTCCACATCTACGGCGTTGTCATCGGCCTGAACCGGCAGTTGCCGTAATTGGGAAAGGGAGTGTAGCCACAAAAACCCGGAATATATTGGCGATTTACTATTCCGGATGCTCGGCTCAAGCTGCGCTGGTTTTACCCGTCACAAATATTATGGTCATGCACCGGGTTTCCTATTATTATAAATTTGGCAGAAAGCGAATAATTACCAGATGCCATAAATGAATGTAATTTTCGGCATTACCAGTGAGCAAACTGCCTCTTTCAGGAACATTAGGATTGCCTTTAAGACTGCACCCCGGATTATTGGTATATGGGAAATATTTAATCCAGGGTGCATAAAGTTGGTTATTAAGTCTGTTGATTAATTAACATGGCAGGCGCGATACTGATGCTTATGAGCGCCTCCCTGAGAATACTGTGGACCATTCCGGTATTGAAGTTGGTCCCCGTCACCGGGACAATCCGGATTTGGGCAGACATTGGGACAATCAGGATTGGGGCAAACCCCGGTTCCTGGATCGGGATTAGGTCCGGCTGCCATCGCTAAAGAAGCAATTGATACTACCAGAAGGATTACCAGGGCTGAGGCAATACCTGCCATTCTCAAAATCTTTTTCATTACTTTTACCTCCATCAATTAGTTAGTTTCACTAATGCTTAACGAAAAATCCGGGGTTTTGTTACAGCATATTCATGGATTTATAAAATGGACAAAAATCAATCGGAAGCCACCCCACAAGCGGGATAGCTTCACGATGTAAACTCGCTCAGTGCCCCTTCTGGGAGACGCTGGAAGCACCGTTCTGTCCAACTGTTAGCCCTGTCAGGTCTTTGACCTGATACATAGGGCGTTTCCTCTTCTCTTTGTTTTTCTTTCCTGGAAAGGATACGCCCTTATTTTTTATTAAGCAAAGTTTTTACACAATTCAGTTTATATCACCCTGTACTAAAAATATATTGCAATAAACAGGAGTATGTTTAATAATATAACTACATACAGGTTAACATTAAGCGGGTAGTATATCCTGACATGTATAGAATAACAAAGAAATTATTAGGCAGATGCAAGCGGCAGGAAAGCGGTTTTACATTGGAGTAAGTAGTCACAATTTAACCATTTCAATCCAGGTAGGTCAAGGGAATGCTAAAAAATAAATCTAATGAGTCGGGCGGCTATACCCTGGTAGAGGTGTTGATAGCAGTAGCCATTTTAGCTGCTATAGGCGTGGCAGTATTAACAGCTTTAACTACCGCCACCAAAGCCAGAGCCCAGGCTGATGTCCGTACCACCGCAGTTACCATGGCTGTAACAACTATTGAAGCTGTTAAAAACCAAACATTAGATTACGATTGGTCTCCAAACAGCTTAACCGGAGGTGATTATACCACCACATGGGATAGTATTAAGGCTAATTTCCCGGCTAATTTTCTTTTATTTACCTTAGATAATACTGGCACCCTGGTGGCAGACAAGGTGTACGGGTTACCCTGGAACCTTGACGACAATGTTCTCGTTTATGGTGGAACTAATCCGGCTGACCCTGGTATCCAAAAAGTGACCGTAATTATTCAATATAATGGGGAAGAGTGAGGTGGTCCCCGTTGTCTGGACAGGGATCACTCAAAGTTAAGGTGTGATCCTGCTATCCTATTCTAACATGTAGCTCTTTGATTATATTTCCGTGATTGTAACATGTGTACATTAACAATATC
>JAQULX010000075.1 GCA_028718465.1 Dehalococcoidales bacterium
TCCAGTTCTCCCTGCATGTTGTTGAGCAAAGCAACTCCAGCCCGAAACACTACTCTTTCCTTGCCGAGGGTAAAGAAGATCCCCGGCCGAAGCTGCTCGCTGAGCTCAAGAAAACACTCGGCTCCGCAGGGAGCATCATCGCCTATAATTCCAGATTCGAGGAAGGAGTACTTAAGGAATCGGTCAACTCTTTCCCGGAGTATGCAAGTTGGTTAGGGGGTATTCTCGCCAGGATAGTAGACCTGTATGCTCCTTTTAGCCGTTTTCATTACTACAGTTCCATCCAGAAGGGGAGTGCTTCATTAAAGAAGGTGCTCCCAGCGATAACCGGAAAGGGTTATGAAGGTATGAATATCAGCGATGGTACCAA
Source organism: Dehalococcoidales bacterium (assembly GCA_028718465.1). The sequence goes on from JAQULX010000075.1 coordinate 371, forward strand.
CGCCAGTATCCTTTTTGAACATATCACCTACGGTGAGGTAACCGAGGAAGAGAGAGCTAGAGTCAGGGCCGATCTGCTGGAATATTGCAAGCTTGATACGGAAGGAATGATATGGATTTTAGATAGGTTAAGGGCAATATCGATTTAATCGTATCTGGTAGAGATGTCTCGGGAGATGTCGTGTTGAACAATGAGGTCAAAACAACGAACTCCAGCGTCTATCACCAGCAGCTAAAACACCTGGTGCTCTATGTTATCCTGCTGGCGGTAATATCGACAGCTATACATGAGGCGGCGCACGTAGTAATGGCACTAATCAAGGGAGTGCCCTTTGAAGAGCTTCAGCTGGGGTTTTGGGGTCTCAACCCATCAATAACACTTCCCGGTTGGGTAACTGAAGACGTAAAAACTCCCATGTTCTATGCCGGTGGTTTGATCACCGGTTTAATACTATTCCTGGTGTACCTTTTCTATTGGGTTCCGAAATACCTCGAGATCAAATCCTATTTATGCTGGATAATGGGACTGGCTACGGCAGTTTTTGTCGGTGAGCAGCTAATAACGGGTTATCTGGAAGGACAATATCACAGCGCCTATATTTTGGGAGCGTCTTCCTTAATGTCATTAACCAACATCCTTACCTGCGGGTGCATGATAGCAATGGTTTTCTTTCATCTGGTACTATGCCCGAGAGCTAAGATGAGAGAGAAGAAGGACGTTGCTACTTGAATCAATTGAGTGATCTATGCCGAAAGCATAGTTGCTTACGGCACCCACTGCTATGATGTCAACTTAAACATGGTGCCCCATAACTCGCTCCGTTGGGACGAAAAGCGAGGCATAAAGATCAGAAGCACTCCTGTCGGTAAGGCTGGCTAGAAAGCGCGCTACCTTGAGCTCTAAATTTAGATTATGAGGTTTACTCACCCATTCCGGTAGCAGGGCGGGCTCTTTTACCAGGGCGGCAAAAAGACTGGTTATGATATGGCTGGCGCGGTAGCTCTGCCTAACTATTAGAGAGCTATAATAAACCCGGTTTGTCATAAAGTTAAGCAGGTCATCCACTTCTGAGGCAACACCGGAGGAGAAAAATATGATTGATTTATCCAGATCACGTGCCTCATTAATCCCTTTAACGTCCGCAGCCCGGGCTCCAGCTTCATGCCAGATATCTCTTATCAGCCGATTTATGAGATGGCGTCTGGTCCTGCGGGCAAGAAGAATATCGCGATCAACTCCGGCAAACACCGGGACATCTCCAGCTGTCCGACATTCTTCCATGGCCTTCTGTTGACATTTGTTCCAGATGCTGATCCCTTGTGATTGAAGGTCCTGCGCGTCTATGATGTGTGCCGCCAGCGCATCCTCAATATCATGAGCCACGTAGGCAATCACATCGGCGACGCTAACTGCCTGGGCTTCCAGTGAAGGTTGGTGGTAAATATTGAACTCGCCTTCCTCCGCTGGTGTATCAAACTTGGTGTTGTGCCGTGCGATACCCTCGCGAGTGACCCAGGTAAGATTCAGGCCACGATGGGTGAAATACTGGTACTCCACCTCCTGAACCACGTCGAGAGAGTTGGTATTGGCATTCCACACGTGCCCATACTTATTTAGTGAGTCAGCCAAAGCCTTTTCTCCGGCGTGGCCAAATGGAGCATGTCCGAGGTCATGGGCAAGTGCAATCGCCTCCGCCAGTGTTTCGTTCAGTCCTAAACCCAGGGCGATGGCCCGCCCGATTTGAGATACCTCCAGTGTGTGAGTAAGACGGGTGCGGAAGAAATCGCCTTCGTGAACAACGAATACCTGAGTCTTATGCTGTAGCTTGCGTAAGGAATTACTGTGCAGAATACGATCACGATCGCGGGCATAAGGAGTTCGGGAGTCACCAGAAGGTTCGGAGTATGCTCTTTTTGACCATGGTGGAACGTCGGGTGTCATCAGGCGGCTTAAGTCTACACCTTCATTCCGGGTAACGCGCTTCATCTGTTCGTAGTGACCAGCCATATTTTTTTATTTTGCTCAACCTTCAGGAGCATTCTAACGTAAAAAGATGCCTTAATCAATGCTATATCGGTCAGGTGAACAGGGACTAATCAAGGGGTGGAATTTATGTAGCAAAGAATATAGCTCCGTGGCGGGCGTTGGCTACGAACCGGCGGATCGGTTATGAAAGGCTAACTTCCTGCCTCCAGCAGCGATGCTACTTGTTAAATCACAGCATCGGTTAAAATGGTCTCGAAAGCTGGTGGTTGGTTATTCCTGGCGCTGTGGGATCGTGACTGGTTATATTCATTGCGCCATTTCTATCAATACCTACCTTCCTGAAACGTGGTGAAGATTTACACTGATCTTGAATCATGTGTACAGATTTTTATCAAGTATAATGTATAAGGTGTGATTTCAAGGCATTAATATGCCTTTATTAATGAATAATTCTATTAAATACGAAGGAGAGAAAATGAAAACAAAACCAGCGGTAGAAGATTTACTTAACCACTTATCCTATCTGGGTTACGAGATTAAAGACGAACAAGATGGTACTTTCATGGCAAAGCATGACAGGCTTATTGATCTGGTTATTGAGGACAAATGCGCAGGGATACTCTTCTATTCATGGTTTCAGGGTAATGAACTAGCTGGGATTGATCGGGCTAATTTTCTTGAATGCCTGAATGGGATTAACAGTAAAGCAGTGATACTACGGTTCTATGCCGACAAAAATAATGCCATGGTAATGGATGCCTTCTATCCCAAACCCTATGATCGGGTCGGATTTGCGGCCTTTATGGATGAACTCAATCGTGATATCCAGAGATTGTTCTATGCGGATTCCGGGGTCGCCAAATACTGTGGATAATTGCACATGAGTAGAGGGGATCAAATTTTTATCTATTATAATATGGAAAGTAAATGGAAAGTAAAAAGCTAAATCGTTGCAGAGAGTTCCCCGCTAAGAATTCTAGCGATTTTCAGCTGAAGAGATCGGCAAATGAATACGATTCAAAATGATAGGAGGATGCCAATATGATAAACAGGAAAAACACGGGAGATGGTAATGCTATTGACAGGGAAATAATTGAGATAGTGTTATTAGAAGAATACCTGAGTTCAGGATTAAACGCTTTTAAGGAGCATGATTGGGAGAGTGCTGTCGACTTATTCACCAAGTACCTGGAAATCGACTCGGAAGACCCTATTGTTTGTGATAAACGCGGTATCGCCTACGGAAACATGTACCAATACGATGAAGCCATTGCAGATTTCGACCAAGCGATAAAATTGGACCCATTTTTTGCCGGTGCTTATAACAACCGGGGACTATCTTACTATAAGAAGTACCAGTTTGACCAAGCCATCGCAGATTATGACAAAGCTATCCGATTATCTCCTGAAGTTGCCGTATTCTATGCCAACCGTGGTTTGGCTCACATGTGGAAAGACGACCTTCTCACAGCTATCGCAGACTATGATAAAGCCATCGCGCTTGATGAATCTCTTGAGGAAACCCACGACCACCGTGGTGAAGCCTATACTAGGTTAGGAGATTATGAGAAGGCAGTCGCTGATTTCGAACGTGAACTTGCCATTAATCCCAACAATGCCAACACCTACGCCAGTAAAATATTGGCCAACATAAATATCTCGCTATAGTCCAAATCCATCTGCGTATTATTAAGAAGAGGACGCAAATGGATACCATTAGCTTAGGCGATTCCGAGGAATCCTCCGACTGGATGAAAAACGCTATTAGCAAAATATGAACAAGTATTCAAAATACGCGTGTTTTGTATTACAGCGCTTCTAACAATTAAGCAGCAAATCACATTTGCGCTACTGCTTACTCTAATCCCAATAGCTACCTGGCCAAAGTCTGATCTGCTCCGAAAATCGTGCCGGTTATGATTTCAGAAATGGGTATCTCCATTAACAAGTGGTATCACTAGTGGCGGCAGGTCAGATTGTCATAAAGGGCAAGGAAAATTATGAACTGCCTTGACTTATACAGTGCCGATAAGAGAACATCGTTGATCTCACAAATGAGTTAATGAGGTTAAGAAGATCAACCAAGTAATTGGCCAAACAACAAAATAGTCCCACAATTACCACATAACACTGCTTCACCACGTTTAAGGTCATTTTGTACTTTTATAGAAAGCTGTACATAGCATTTTTCACATACAGTTACGTTTTTTATTCGCAGTAATTGTGGAATACGATCTGAATTTATGCAACTTTTGCACTTTTGCCATACCAAATCATCTTTGTAATGCAATTCTGCTTCTTCAAAGAGTTTACGAGATGATGCGCTCTTGTTTGTTAGAGCATCCACAAGATCTATTAGAATACCCCACTTGTGTTTTTGCTTCCATAATAGTTGCTCATCCGCTAAACCCATGAGAAGATATACTGGTCTCAGACGAGATTCTATAGCCGTGGCTGTATTGCTTTCACCTCTCACCCTAGTTATCATAGATACTCGAATTGGGGAATTTCCAAACCAATTTTTGATAACCTTCCTATAATCGGATGAAGCAAGACGTATTAAATACTCTCGTAATAATTTTCGTTCATTTTCGTCAGTAGTGCCTTCGGCTGCAACTCCGATCGCCAATATAAGCGGGCTTGCTACTGATATTTCCTTACATATTTGTGTCAAGTATTCATTATTAGCTAAGATCCTGATAAACTCCAACATTTTTTGAGTAAATTGTTCACATTGAGTTTGTTCTCTAAATATCACCTTCCACCAAATTAGCACTGCTGCTTCAAAAGTAATTTGCAGACAGCTTTGAATTCTTTCCCTAGGGGTAGCATGCCATTCTTTTCTACCAATACCAGCCAGGCGTCGTAAATGATTAATTAGCATATTGGAACTGCTACGCATAGCATGCTCTTGGCGTGATGTATATGATTCCATACTCTCTTCATCGGTTTCTGCATTATAAGGTGGGGGACCTGCGATTTTTGCTATAAGGCCGCGGATAGTGGCAAGTGGGTCGGTTGTTTGATTTCCTATAACCAATGATACCGCACGCCGAGTAATTTCTACGGGATCGTGTGAAAATTCGAATATATTGATTGCTTCATCGACATCCTCAGTTCTAAGTTGTGGCGCCGCTCCAACCGTTGGGAGAACTGAGCTATTATCCGATACTTTAAAATCTTGGAGAAGCTTAAGTATTTCAAACTCAATTCCTAATGATTGTTCAATTGGATCGTCTGACTCCAAAGAATAACGACGTCGTGGAATATTGATGCCTGCAGCATATGCGGTAAGTTCCTCAGGGAAAATCACCCAGGCTTTGACCAAGATTTCTTTATTATTCAACTTTCCAGTCAAATCTATTGACTGCGGAGGACTATGTTCCAGTGTTAAGAAAGCAGGCGATCCCGATAATTCCAGCCGATCGTCACCAACGATTGCACAAGGCTTTTCAATTTGTCCATCACATTCCCAAAAAATGTATAGAGTCTTGTTCTCGTAAACAGCATTGAAATACTTGATCCCACCTCTATATACCAAACCAGATTCATCCCATCGTCTTCCAGTTCCTGGTAGATCAGTAGCATTACCCACATTTTCAAACTCTAGATCTTCATCCTGAAGAGAGCTATCAGCAAATAGAGCAAGAAATTCTGAATTACCTCCTTGGTCTATAGTTTTAAGAAGCCCCGATCGAGTACAATTAGCTGAACCAATAGCTAACCAATTAACATTCTTATTTTTAAATTCATAAGCCTTTGCATGTAGGCGTTTAGGCTTCGTTATTGTTCTTGGGGTGAGATTAGGGACAATTTTGACAGCATCATATAGCGGAGTATCCGCTCCTTCGAATGGCAAATCGAGAACAACATTTTTTGCAGATAACTGATTACTAAGTTCACGTAATGCTATTGCATCTAAGAAAGGAGTTATTACGCGCATTTTTTCTGAAACACCAATAATTGAAATAAGTTGGCTGAGCAAACTGTTATTTCCGGACCATAGGAAATAGGCATCTAATTCAGTGCTATTTCCTGTTGGTTCAGGGATCATTTGCCATATGCGTAGTAGCTCACTCGATCCCTGCAATAATCTTGATATGGCACGATGTGCATCTTTAATAGCAGACAAGTGCGACAAATTCAATGAATCCAAATACATTGTCACTTCTAACTGATCATTAAACCCTGCTCTTGTCAAGTTATGTGACCCTACAAAGACAATGTCTCGATCCCCATGTAACCATATTATTTTCCCGTGTTGTAGTGTCTGTAGCCATGGGGAATAACCAAGGATATAATTCCTTCCACATTTTTCCGGTAGCGATGGACATCTCAATGAATCTTGATAAGCTCGGTAATCAGCTAGTATACCTATGGAAGAAACACCAATACGCCTGATTCTTGGTAACACTAATTGTTCGAAAAATTGCAGATTAAGTGTATAGGTCAGAAAAAATGCCACTCGAAAATCGAAGGTTCTACTATCGATTGACAATTGATCTAGTTCTTCTAGGAGGTTGATGCCCACGATTTGTATACCTTGTCCCATTGTTTTCTTATATCGACGCCATATTCTGAAAGTGACCGGGAACCATCATCTTTAGTATTGACTAGGCTAAGTTGGCTCAACCATCCTAACGCAATATCCATTCGGCTGAAAGCTGTAGCTCGTCTGGGATTCCAACCTTCGCGTCCGGGTGGCATAATCCAATGCCCCTCCTCATAAACAACGTGTTGTGTATCTGGATTTCCTTGGGCCATCTTACGCAAAGAAATATGTGTATGATGCACTAATGTTTCTACTGCGATTGCCCTCCAATATTCTGATGCGAGTTTTTTGTCATCTACAAATTCCTTGATCCGTGCTCTCTCAATATTGAAAGGTATTTCTCCCGTGGAATCGATCAGAGAGAGTATATTTAGGTGAGATTTGTTGATATCTTCGCCACTTATTAACACACCACAAATCATAAGTAATATACAGTTCTCCAGAGTTACATTTTCAAATTTCTCAGCTAACCAATCACCGGAGTGGTAATTAGCTTTTACCTGTTCCATCAATTCATTCATCCTTTTGGATGGTTGCTCAAACTCATACTGCTTTTGCACTGCCTTAATTAATTCATCATGATCTATTCCGTAAGATTTTGATTTAATCACATTAAATGCCTGATTGAACGCTATGGTCCATCCTAACTCGAATAAAGTTCTAGCAGCTATCCAACGCCAAAGAAGAAATACAATGCGTAGAATTTCATTAATTCTCATATCAAGAATGTCTGGCTCGAGGATTCTTCCCATCATATAATGCGTAGATAGTTTTCGATGGGGACTTTGACTTACCAATTCTAACAGCAGTCGCCAAGAAGATATACGGGCACCTTCGAGATTCCAAGAATAACCATCAAATTGAGGCTTATCAACTGGCCTATCTAATCTAAATAGTAGATTTACCAATGATTGTTGCTCGAATGAATGCAATGGTACTTTGCATACGCAAAAAGCACCAGCTATATTTTCAAGTTCTTTGCGCTTTATACCTTCTGGTAGTAAACCTTGCTTAATCTGCCCGCCAAGTTTCTTAGCAGCTTTAATATCCCATGCTTGACCTATTGATATAGCGTTATCAAAGAGAGGATCGTCACGAGCGTTCAGATCAAAAAGGTTCAAATTTCCCAAGGTACCCCTATATATATTGTAGGGTGGCCTTTTTAGCCGTGTTTCAAGTTTCATAAAATCTTTGGTTACTTCGGAATTAGCAAATTCTCTGCCAATTATATTATTTGGAATATCATATAATTCCATGTGATGAATAACACTTGAAAGTGCGATTAATGCCTCCAATCGGCGAATATATTTCCTGAATCCTGAGATTGTATATCCGCTTTTAACTGCGTTGTGGCGCCAATATTGTGCAGCTGTAAACAAGGATATATATCTAATATTTGGCGTTATTGTGGACATCCCCGAGAGAAGCTTGGCCTGCAATTCTGTACTAGCATCTTGTATCCCCGATGGATCGGCGGCACGGTTAGCAATTCGTAGTGGTTTTGTCCATCCATGTTTCGGTGGTGTCATCGTATCACCGTAATTCTAAAAATTTACCATCAATTTACGTCATTTTTACCAGGGTTACTGCTATAATATCATAGATAGGAATTGCCAAGCTTCAATGGGTCTTATTGTATTTCTTAAGGAATCTTTGTCGAATGACTATGACCTGCCCACAGTATTGATACCACTTGTTAAGTCATAGCCATGGTTAAGACGATCTAATCTCTCCATCCACCTCCTCCCATCAAACTCTCCCCAAACCTCACATTCACCCATCCAAAACTTCCCTACTCACATGTGCTGTAACGCAATTTTGCACTAAGCTAATAGCAGAATCCACCAAGGTTCTTAAAATACACGCATTTTGCATTTCAGAGCTTCGGAAAACTGAGCATTAGGGTTAGAATAGTTAAAGGGGTTAGGTAATAAACATAATACCATTTTTAACTATCCGTTCTGACCATTTTAACCCTAAACTTGTACCAATAACATATTGTAAATGCAGCAATCTTGTATTATAGTGCTTGTGAATCGGCTATAGCTCAAAAGGTGTTACTGCCACGCTAACAATAGCAGTTACGGTTAAGATTCATGTTGAAAACTGATAAGAAGGTCACTGCAAAATGGCTTAAGTTGGCAGGCCTAGTGTTGGCCTCAGGATTTGCAGGATTCATTGGATACTACACCGGGGTTTTCACAGGAAGAGACTTGGAACAGATGGGATTACCGGGCGGCATACTGTGGCGAATCATGTTCGTAGTTGCCCTAGCTGGTTGTGTTACCGCGTATCTGAGACCAAAGTTAGCCGGGATATTATTGCTTTCAACTTTTATTGCGATGGTCATATACATACCGTCTATCAACCTGGAAAGATTTTACGCGGTGTTTGCATCTTTTCTACCGTTTCTTATTGCTGGCATCTTCTTGCTCACCAGTTGGCGTCTTTCGGAATCGGGAAAAGTGTAGATGGGGAACAGATAAATGGGTACGATGGGGAAGTGGAAATGCCTTGACTGCGGTCATGAGTTTAATGCTAGTACTGGCGGTGGCTTCACCTTTTCTCTATATCGATGTGCCAAGTGCGATAGAACGAAGCAGATCATCACAAGGCAGGAAATGGGTGGACCACTAATACCCATAGATCCGAAGGAAATCACTAAGTGCGAATGGTGCGGCGGAGAATTAAGGGATGATATTGGGCCTATGTGCAGAAAATGCAAAAGCCGTAATACTGAACAAACTGAAGTAACCGCCTTCTACGATTGAACTGCTCGGACATTTATTCCTATCAATAATTATGCGCTTAATAGAGCATACCCTTTACCTGTAGTGTAGCTATACCGAC
>JAQULX010000076.1 GCA_028718465.1 Dehalococcoidales bacterium
ATGCCGGGTCGTAATAAGAGACTTTAAGATTTCCGCGGAGGCTGTCCTGAGGGTTTTCGGCGTCCCGCGATTCAGGGCACAGTAATTGTTCAGGAGACTTACAACGATAGAGTTGGGCTAAAGCTGATTGGACAGTAGCGGGCAATGCTCCTGGATACCCGTTCCATTAGCGGAACTCAGCTAATTTCAGGCCGGGGAATAAGTCTGTCCTTCAGTATCTTCAGGTTAATCACATCTTCCTTATTGTAGTCCAGCAGTTTTTGCAGGGCGATCCTGTCGCTGTATTGAATATATCTCCACCAAAGCTTTATTGCCTCATAGCCGTTTACTTCTTTGAGCCGTCTCTCGATACCCAGACAGCGCTCAACCGCCTTGAGGCCGCCATATAAATTATTTCTCCAGCAGTGGTGCATCAGATCGCAATGTTTGAAATAAGATTCCAGGTTGATCCCGTGCCGGGCATGAATGAACGGCAGATCGAACCGGCGACCATTATAGGTATACAGAGAAGTCACTCCCTGGAGTGTTTCCAGTATAGATTTACCGGTGATGTTTTTGCCCACGAACTGTATGAACTGCTCGTTGGTATTATCGGTAATATAAATACCGACTACGGTAATCTCATTCTGGACCGGGTACAGTCCGGTAGTCTCGATATCCAGGTAAGCTTCCAATTCAGGTGGCACAATAATACCTCGAACTCAGTATATTACTCGGATTGTTCCTTCTGGTAGGGAAAGAGTTTTTGCCATATATCAACCTTCCCACCTGCTAACCTCTACCAGACAGGAATTGGGTGCCATGCCGGGTACGTTTTTAGATAGCATTCGGGAAGAGGTGAGCATGTTGACGCATCCTCCTCGATCGGGACTATCAGGATTGCCCGGTACGACCGGATCATACAGGCTGGACCCTTCATAAGAGTGAACAACGCCCGGCCGCATCCTTTCGGTAACCTGGGCGATTCCCAGGACAGCGGCCCGGTCATTATACAGCTTGATGATATCTTTGTCCTTGATACCTCTGGATTCTGCATCCACCGGGTGAATCCTGACCGTGTGCCAGTAATAGCCGTCTTTATATATGCGATTAGCCGGAATCTCTCCTAGCCAGGGGGCATGAGTATCATGATGGGTATGAAACGTCATTCTGGGATGAGGTGAGATAAGCTGCAGCGGGTAATGCTGGGCCAGATCTGAATCATAGCCCTCCCAGCTCGGAATATAACGAGCCAGGGGCGGCCTCTCCTGATCGTCCGGGGTAAACTTTTTCAAGCTTTCGGAAACAAACTCTATTTTTCCACTGTAAGTCCCCAGTTCGCGGGCTTTTTCCGTTCCTCGTTTTGGATTTCGGTAGTCCGGGGTATCGCACTCCCGGCCTTCATAGAACCACCGCAAGCCCGGGGTAGATTTATAGTCTTCCGGTACCGGCACTACATAGTAGCATTTTTTCTTAAACTCTTCGAAGGAGATACAGCGAGGTAATTCAGAGGCATAGAAATACTTTTCAATCCAGTCTTCCTCGGAATTGCCTTCCGTATATTCCTCTTTTACACCCAGCCTGTCAGCAATCTGGGTGAGAATCCAGTAGTCGGACCGGGACTCCCATAGCGGTTCAATGCATTTTTGCTGGTAAACGATAATCCTGTGGTTGCACTCACTGGAACTATGCAGAGAGGCGCCGCTGGGGTGTGCCCACTCGCTGATATCGTTGCGCTCCAGATTGGTGCAGGCAGGTAAAATAACGTCCGCATAACCGGTCTCATTACACCACCAGCAGTCCTGGTTAACCACAAACTCCAGTTTAGGGCTCTGGTACATTCTAAGCCATTTACTGGTGTCGATCATGGTGCTGAGGTAAGAACCGCCATAGCGGTAGAACATTTTTACTTCGGAACAGCCTGGCAAGGGATAAGTATATTTATCAAATTGCTGTTCAATGGAGTTGCCGCATGTCCCTGGACCGTTCCAGTGTACCGGGGGATTCAGGATAGCATCGGGCACCAGCAGTCGGGCGATCCGCTGCTTTACCGGGTTGATGGCTGTCTTCCTGGCCAGTTTGTTGATACCGCAGGCATTATAACCGGGGAAGTCAGGGTAAGGATTATAAGGCGCTCCCATCGTGGTTCCCCAGATATTAACCCCGGGTTTACCGAGGCCCTGCATGGCTTGCAGGTAGACCATCAGGCGCGGACCTTCTGTGCCGTAAGCCTGGCGGCAAACGCCTGATTCCCCCCCTCGGGTGCCGGCTGCCAGCATAGTCCTCTTGGAAGCCCATTCTCTGGCCAGGGCTGTAATGGTCCTGGCCGGCACTCCGCAAATATCTTCCGCCCACTGCGGAGTTCGCGGGACACCGTCCTCATCTCCCAGGATATGTTTCATGAATTCGTCAAACCCTCGAGTATGAGTCTCCACATAGCTCTTATCGTAAGTGCCGTTTTTCAGCCAGACGTAGGCGATAGCCTCGGCCATCGCAGCATCCGTACCCGGCCGGGGGGCAATCCATTTATCCCCCTGGATTACCGCGGTATAGTTACAAAAAGGGTCGATAAAAATCTGCTTTATGCCTAGCTGTTTGAGCCATATCCTCCAGATGGCGGACTCCTGCCCGCCGTACACCCCGTGAGTGGAGTCCGGGTCGTTTCCCCAGTGAATCACCATGTCAGTATTTTTCAGCGCATCTTCCAGCAGATCATATTGCTCCGGTAGCCCAAACCTCCAGAAAAATCCGTAGGCGTGAGTCGAGCCCCAGTGCCAGCCCTCCCAGCTATCCGGGTTGTCCAGGATTTCCGTAAAGCCGATAAGGTTAAAAAACCTGGCCCAAACGCTGGTGCGGTAGCCGAAGAATCCCCAGTTGTGATGGGATGATGGCCGGGACATTATCGCCGAAGGACCGTAGGTGGAGCGGATCCGCTTCATTTCACCGGCAACCAGATCGAGTGCTTCATCCCAACTGGCCCGGCGGTATCCGGACTTGCCGCGGTTCTCAGGCCGCCGGTTCCCCTTGGGATCGAAATCTACCCTTATCAAAGGATACCGGATTCTATCTTCAGAATAAGTCCGTATGCGTTCAGTATAAGAATAAGCCGGAAGGCAGACTTTGCGGTATGGAACGAATTGTTTCCCCCGTGCGTTGATTTGCCATGACGGCGCATCGGTACTATCAAAAGCCAACGGTCGGATGCGGGTGATTACCCCATCTTTGACATATACATGCACTGGACCTCCTTGCCCGCAATTGACGAAGACCTTTTCTGACATAGATACGCTACTCCCAACTAATTTAATGTAAGAGATGTTTTTATATTTTATAGATAATTAGATGATTACAGGTAGCTAACATCTCGACATGGGATCTGAGGCTAAGAATAACTCGATCTCATTTTATCTCATCTTTTATGATAGGTTAGTTTGTTTAAATAATCAAATTTGAGATAAAAAATCGGTGAGACGTCAGGGCAAACGTATTTAGTTAACTAAGGTAAAGGAATAGTAAAATAGCCTCATCTAACAGGAAAGAAGGACGAGGATGGAAGCAAATCCAGCTAAAAAATATTTTTGAATATTGTTTTCTTCTCTGGGCGGATGGTTTAAGGTAGGCTCTGGGAGATATCTTGATCCATTTTGATGGCATATGTGCGTTCTCATGACTCAGCTCTGGAGAAGACTTCCTTAAAATTAGTCAGCGCCTGGGCGAGCGCTAATCATCTGGTACTGGGACAAGTGAAAGTAGCCGATGACTCCAATGAGATGATGTCGATTCCCCAGTTACTGAAGGCAATGGTCTTAAAAGATAACTGTCTTTTTAATTACCAGCATATAAATCACCCTCACTCTAACTTAAATTCAATGAGTACACCAGGTATATACCTACGCCGATAAGTATTACCCCTGCGACTTTCTTGGAATAATCAGAGAGATTACTAATTCCCCTGGAAGCGATTACTTTCTGGGCAAACCCCGTAGAGATACCTGCCCCAAAAACCAGGATCCAGTGACCCAAGGCATAAGCCAATAACAACCCACCGCTGTAGACGATATCCTGCTTAGTAGCAGCGTAGGTAAGAACTACTCCCAGCACCGGAGTGGCACAGGGAGAGGCAATGATGCCAAAGGACAGCCCCATTAGAAAAGCTCCCAGGAGGGCTTTTTTCTTTGGCATAAATCTTTGGGATAAGCCTATACTGAAATTCAATTTATCATGAAATAGAAGATACAGACCCAGAAAAATGGCGACCGGTGGCAGGATGTAGTACCAGAATGTGCCGACATCTCCGAAAAGTCTGCCCAGAACTCCGGCAATAATTCCTAAAATAGTAAATGTAATGGTCAAACCCAAAATGAACATCAGGGAATACTGGACTGCTTTCTTTTGAGAGCTTTCGGCATACCCGCCAACAAAACCCATGATCAGCGGAATCATAGCCAACACACAAGGACTGGCACTGGAGATGACACCGCCCAAGAAGCAGAAAGGAAAAGCCAGCCATCCCTGAGACTGGATAATATCGCCAAGACTGCTCAATAATTCTTCCATTATTTGATTCCGAATATCCCGAGCTGAGTGATAATTTGATCCTTATGCCAAAAACCTACGTGGCGATATAACTCTTTGCCATCACCATCAAAAATTATTTGGGTAGGAATGGCCATAACTTTATAAAAATTGGTAAGATCACGATAGTCGTCGACACTTACGATAGGCACATTTAATCGATCCTGATACTCGATTGCCAGGTTTTCCAGAATAGGTTTCATTTCTTTACAGGGAATACAGGTACCTCTGCCGAATTCGGCCAGAGTTGGTTTACCATTGGTAAGGGACTGTGGCAGTGTGATTGAGGTCAATCCGCCTGGAAATGGGGATGTCGGCACCTCAACAGGTTTAGTTAGCGCCAAAACTGAATATTTCCCCAGGCGGCTAATTGCGGTCGTCACGCTTTTGGTTTTAGTATTGATATCTTTATAGCGCATCATCTCCCAGGTGTTACCAGTGTAGTTATAGATCCGGATATCATTTTCAGTTGCGCTTGCAGGTAAGGCAGAGACGTCATAGTTAAGCGTCAGTCTTACGGATGGATTAAGAACTCCTTCTTGAGGTTGGATATCAAATATAGACCCAATTATTTCAGCATTCTCCGGTGGAACCGGAATAACCGGGTCAATAGCTATATTTATTGACTGTAAAGGCACTTTGTTTGCCCCTAAAAGCGTGGTGCCTGAATCAATAGATAAACTAACCTTACCATCGGCAGAGGTGATTTGAGATTTCTTTAACAGCTTTCCCTGCTCAGTTACTAAGATATTACTTGGATTTGTATTTGGTAAAGTAATCGTGATTTCCCGCGTTGGGATGTTCGTAGTAGAGGGTGTAGAACCGGAAGAACAGCTTACTACTAGCATTAGACTGAGCAGAACAAGCATCCCTGAATACAGGTGTCTTATTTTTGTAAACCTCATACTCCTCCCCTCCGAATTTATTGAATATCCAGTTCTTCCAGGAGTTTCTGTACTTTGAGTTTTATCTCGTCCCTGATTTTCCTGACCTCATCAACAGGCTTATCCTTAGGATCCTCCAGAGCCTAGTCGCGAGTCTCTGCCGTAGTATAGGGGCAGGCATTTTCACAACCCATCGTTATTGCCAACGCAATTCCCTCCATCATTTCCAGGGTTAACAGCTTGGGTTTACTTTGGCTGATATCAATGCCAATTTCTTTCATAACCTTGACTACTTCCGGATTAACACGTTCGGCAGGTTGTGATCCATCTGAGATAGCCTTGGCCTTACCCTTTGCCAGTTGGTTGAAAAAAGCCTCTGCCATCTGACTGCGACCGAAATTATGAACACAGATGAAAAGTATTGAAAACAATACTCTGCCTCCTGGAAACCAATTTAGCTTTTGCTTAACGATTCTTTAGTTTGGTTAACTATTAAGTTGATATCTCCCACTTTAATATCGAAATTATGAGCTTTCTTAATGCCGTTTTGGGTTACACAGATCCAATCTGTGACGGTGAGGCCTGCATGCTGAGCTGTCTTTTGGCCACAGGCAGTGGGACAGCCGTCTATTACTACGATTCTATCGGCCGATTTGGCAGATTCAATCATACCCTGATTATGAGATCCGATTCCTGCCAGACAATACATTTTCCCAACCCCTTCTTGAGCCAGCTTAACAGTTGCCTGGTTTGCAATTTGGCCGCAATTAGCCGAACCTGAACAAGTTAACAAAACTACAATGGACTGGACTTCACAATCACATTTCGGACTAGTAGTCTTGGATTTCTTATCGACCGTCATGGAGTTCTCCTTTATATGTTTATTTCTTTTCTTCTTTGTCTAAAGCATTTACTACTAACTGAATGAGTTTGGCTTTATCCGGAACCTTGCCGGATACTACCAGTTCCTCGTTGATTACCAGTCCCGGAGTGGTCAGGATAGGGTATTCTATAATTTTATTGAGGTCTTTCACGTGGTCGATATCAGCTTTTATACCCATTTCTACCAGCACTTCTTTAGTAAGTTTCTCCAACTGATTGCACTTCGCACACCCGGTTCCTAAAATTTTAATATTCATTCCTTTCTCCTTATCTAATATCAGGCTAATAAGCCAAAAATATAACCCGAAATAGTAGCCATAACCACCACCAACCCTGCATAGGTAAACATTTTCTTAGTCCCCATGACCCTGCGAATAACTAACATGCTGGGTAGAGATAGGGCTGGGCCTGCCAGAAGCAAGGCCAGAGCCGGTCCTTTCCCCATCCCCAGATCCATGAAGGCCCGTATAATAGGTACTTCCGTGAGCGTAGCAAAGTACATCAAAATCCCAAAAAGTGAAGCGATAAGGTTGCCGAAAATAGTGTTACCTCCCACGAATTGAACTACAAATGATTGGGGAATCACCACTGTCAAGATACCGGCCGCAAACACACCTATTAACAGCCATGGAATAATGAGACGGGTGAAATGCAAGGTCTCCTTCAACCACTGGATGGTCTCTCCTTTGCTGAACCAGCGCCAGAGGATAACCCCTAGAATTACGAGGAAGATACCAGTAGCAACCCAGATTTGGGAAGCCGTGACTACCAGGATAATGACCAGAGTACCGACGAAAAATACCTGTTGCCAGATACTCTTGCCCGGCGGGTCAGCGGTGAGCAAGGCAAAGGCTTTGGCATCAAAACGAGATTTTTCCTTCCGATAAATAAAGGCCATAATCAGGCCAATGATTACCGAAAAAGCAATGGCCGCTATTGCCCGCGTCAACCCGATATCGTAACCTAGAAGCCTGGCAGAATAGACTATGGCCAATACATTAATGGCTGGTCCGGAAAACAGGAAGGCGATAGCAGGTCCTAACCCGGCACCTTTTTTATATATTCCAGCGAAGAGCGGAAGTACAGTACAGGAGCAAACAGCCAAAATGGTTCCAGAAACTGAGGCAACAGCATAGGAGGTGATCTTTTTTGCTTGAGGCCCAAAATATTTGAGAACGGCAGCTTGTGATACAAATGCAGAAATGGCACCAGCAATAAATAAAGCAGGGACCAGGCAGGTAATTACATGGGCGGATAGATAGCTGATTAAACCATTCCAGCCGCCTGATAAAATGTTGATAAATATATCCATTGAAAATTCCTATTTAAGCAGTAAGCCTGGTTGAACATGAACCGTTCGGATTCTGAGCACAGCTTATTCCAGTTCGAGTAGTAGTTTTGAGCCGTTCTCGATCCTGAATAGCCGTTTTATTATCGCTTAACGCTATCTTTACAGACTCAACTAATTTAGCAAGGTGTTTCGGCATACCTTCCAGATCCAAAGAATATAGTGACCAGGGTCCCTCCTTTCTCAGCTTTAAAAAACCGGCATCATAAAGCATGGTTAAGTTTCTGGAGGCGCGGGTTTGCGAAATTTCCAGGGCTTGCATTACCTCACAGACGCAGCATTCTCTCTCAAGGAGCAAATTTACTATTCTCAGCCGGGTATCATCTGAGAGTGATTTTAAAGCTTTAACAAATTGATGCATGCTGATACCTCCATATGCGCATTTCCGCATATATTCTAATTTTTCCAGCTCAAATTGTCAATTAGCCTTTATTGCATGAATAGAGATGTTGTTTACCGAGGGCTATTGACAGTTTACCCGTTCAGAGCTAATATATATAGATGCTCGATATATCGAGATGCATAATAAGGTAGATTAATGGAATTAGAGAACCCAACTTACTGGAAGTCTTTGATCAATATGAGTCTGTCCAAGTTCTTTATATTACAGACTCTCCATCAAGGGCCTACTCATGGCTATGCCCTGCTGGAAAAAATGCGCCGATTTACTCAAGGATGCTGTACTCCTACCTATGCCACCATTTATCCTATTTTAAATGAACTGGCTAAGGGCGGTTATGCGGACGTGAAAGAGGAGTCTACCGGGGATAGACAACGTAAGGTTTATGAACTGACGGATAAGGGGAAAGCAGCTTACCAAGAGGCTCTCAAGGTTTGGCGCGAGGTTTTACCCTATTTAAATCGGGTAGTTGATGAAGGATAAAGTAAGAGTGTTAGAGAATTTGAATTTAGGCGACAATTGTTGTTGTGGGCATTCAATTCCAGGCTCACGCAAAATATCTTTTCCAGATGGTTCCCAGGTCGCCTTAATCGGTTTGGATGAAGTTATGGAAGAATTGCTTCGAGAAGGTAAACCTGTAGATAATACCACGGCTTTAGAGATTTTCAATCGGCTCAAAAGAAACAATTACATCAGTTCATCAGCCCAGAAACTCTATTTAGAATGCCTGCTAACGGAATATCAACGTTTTTGCGATAAAAAGATAACATCATAGAAAAGGAGCGATGAAACCATGGCCAATCAGGAAAACGATCAGAACACCAGGAAAAAAGGAATATTCAATCTGTTTAAAAGCAATAAAAAACCCGCCGCTGAAGGCGGTTGCTGCAATATGAAAATCATTCCCCAGGACCAACCTGCCAAAGAATCCAATAAAGGCTGCTGTTGTAATATGAAGATCGTACCTAAAGAGCAGGCTGCCGAAGATAAACCCACGCAAAAATAAATCCCTCTGAAGGAAAAGTTGGATGTTCTGGCTAAATAATTTCGCTACTGCGGGAATTTACTTCCTGCAGATAGCCGGGGAATTAATTGCACTTTTTATTGGGATTACTTTTCTAGTCGGGCTGATTCAGGAGTACGTTCCCCAGGACAAGATTCAGCGTTTTCTCACCCGCGCTCCCAAAGGCATAGGTAATGTTATCGGCGCCGCTTTCGGCGCCTTGACGCCTTTCTGCTCCTGTTCTACTATTCCTATCCTGATGGGACTTCTGGAAACCGGAGTACCCTTCGGCATCTGTATATCCTTCTTGGTGGCGTCTCCCCTTTTGAATCCGGTGATAGTAGGACTATTACTCGCTTTGATCGGTTGGAAAATCACTATTATATATGTGATATTCACTTTTATCGCTTCCGTTCTGATCGGGTTGATGTTAGAACGTTTGGGTTTTGCCACATCTGTTAAATCGGTAACTGTCGTAGGTGGTCATAGCAATGACCCTATCCCGTCTCCTTTGCCGGGCGCCGGTTTCTGGGCTAATCATGGTCCCCGTATCAGGCGAGCGTTTGGTTTTGCCTTGACATTATTCAAGCAAATCGTACTTTATCTGATCATTGGCGCCACTATAGGCGCCGTTATCTATGG